>DASUME010000025.1:0-3092 GCA_036277895.1 Polyangiales bacterium | reverse complement strand
GCATACCAAGACCTCAAGGGCGAGCTCGGGCTCGACCACTTCGAGGGCCGCAGTTTCCCAGGCTGGCACCATCACATCTCAGTCGTACTCTGCTGCTACGCGTTCGTCGTCGCCGAACGTGTGCGGCGTTTTCCCCCCTCGAAAGCCCGGTCGAATCAAGACGACGCGAACACCGTCGCGGCCTGAGCGACACTTCGAGGACAGCTTCGTCACCGTCAGGCTTGCGATCGCTCGCCTGCTTGCCAACTGGCTACCTCGCTGTCCCGTCTGCCATAAGCGCGGACACCGTGTTCACGGTTCCATCGCGCCCCCTCAAGCCGTGACGCAGTAGTGCTAGGCCAGCTCGACGAGGCATCCTGGGCCCTCGATCGAGCCGCCCTCTTTCTCCGCCAGCACCTGCTGTGCGAGCCCGCCGCCCCTTGATTCACGCCGCCCACGTGGAGGCCTCGGCGCGCTCGTCTCAAACTTCACGCTCGGGTGAGGTCCCTGTAGTCTGCTGACCGTATGAAGCTCAACTGTCCGTATTGCGGGACCGGTTCGTTCGTCCCGGATGCAGCCGCGCGCGGTGCGGCGCGCGAGCTGCGCTGTCAGCAGTGTCGAACGGAGCTCGTGCTCGCGCTGCAAGCGGTGGAGGGCGCGCCCACGCGGGTCGAGCTGTTCGACGGACGCTACGAGAAGCTCGGTCCGCCGACGGACAGCGGGCAGGGCCGCGTGTACGCAGCGTACGACCGCACGCTGCGCACATTCGTCGCCGTCAAGGAGCTCACCAGCTCGACGCCGCTTTCGCGCTTCGAGCGTGAGATCGAGCTCGCGAAGGTGCTGACGCACGAGAACATCATCGCGATCTACGATCACGGCGAGAGTCGCGACACTCGCTACCTGACCATGGAGTACCTCGAGGGCGCGTCGCTCGACCGCTTGCTGCAGTCCGATGACATCTCCTACGAGCGTGCGCTCGACCTGATGATCATGGCCTGCCAGGGGCTGGAGTACGTGCACGTGCGAGGCCTGGTGCACCGCGCTCTGGAGCCCGCCAAGCTGTTCGTCACGTCCGACGATGTGCTCAAGCTGATGGACTTCGGCAGCGCCGTCTACGAGACCGACGAACACTCGACCCTGGATGCCTCGCCGCGAGCGGACGTGTGGGCGCTGGGCGCGGTGGCCTACCGTCTGTTCACCGGCGTTCTGCCTTACCCCGACTCCGAAGAGCGCGAGGCCGCTCGCGAGGGTCGGTTGCCTGCCCCGCCGAGTGCGCTGAACCCACGCCTCCCAGCCGAGCTCGACGCTGTGATCCTGCG
The DNA here is from genome assembly GCA_036277895.1 of Polyangiales bacterium. Classification (GTDB taxonomy): domain Bacteria; phylum Myxococcota_A; class Polyangia; order Polyangiales; family DASUME01; genus DASUME01. The sequence continues at coordinate 1,794 of DASUME010000025.1, read as the reverse complement.
CGCGCTCGCGGGGCGTCCCGAGGACCGACCAGCCGACGCAGGCGAGCTCTGCGAGCAGCTGATGGCCCTGCGCCGCAAGTACCCACCGCAGGCGGTTGCGGGGGCTCCCATCACGTCGGTTCGGCCGGGGGCGCCCGCGCCTGCACGGAGATCACCGCGCGCGCTCGTGCTGGCGGCCGTGGCGGCTACCGCAGTGCTGGGTGGCGGCGCGCTGCTCCTGCGCGAGGGCGAGGCGGCGCACTCCACGGACGCCGCACCCTCCGTGCACAGCGATGCCGTCGCGCCTTCGACGACACGCGCGGCAGCAGCCGTCGCCAGCGCGCCGGTGCAGCCAGCGCTTCCGCAGCAGGCCGAACCTGTCACCCTCCCCGAGGACGCATCAGGGCCGGCAGCGACCGGCCCGCGGACGCTGCTCAGCGCCCCGCGTTGCCCCGCCGGCGCGGAGCCCGTGACCGCTCGAGAGCTACAGCTCACGCAGCCTCGGCCGCGTGCCTGGACGTTCGCGGAGCGCGCGCTGCCCGCCCTCCCGCTCGACGGCTTCTGCATGGACGCGCGCTCTGTCAGCGTGGCTGCCTACACCAAGTGCGTCGACGAAGGCCGCTGCGAGGCACACGAAGCGCACTGCACGCCGAGCAGCGATCCGAGCGCCGCCATGAAGTGCGTCTCGTGGGCCGCAGCGCAGCAGTACTGCGCGACGCGCGGCGCATCGTTGCCCTCGGTGGCCCAGTGGGAGGCGTACGCGCAGGCGGCCAGCGCGCGAACGAGCACGTCCGAGTGGGCGCTGGATGCGTTTCCTCCTGCTGTGTTCGCGGCGCGCTGCAACGAGGAAAACCCCGCACGCTGCGACGGGCACCTGTGGCGCAAGGCAGGGCGTCTGCCCACCGTCGGGCCAGATGGAAGAGGTCGACTCGCGTTCTCCTGGAACCGAGGCGCCGCCACCAGCGCATCGGGCTACGACTACGTGTCATTCCGCTGCGTACCGCCCGCACCAGCACGCTGACACGCACGCGCCGCCCGTGGGCGGCAGCCGCGCGTCAGATCTGCGCGAGGCCGCCGTCCACCGAGACCTCGCTGGCAGTCATGAAGCTGCTGTCCGGCGACGCGAGAAAGGCAGCCACCGCTGCGATCTCCGCCGGATCGGCCATACGCTGGAGCGGATTCATCGAGGCGAACGCCTTCATGCCCTCCTCACCCAACGCTGCCTTCGCGAGCTCGGTCGCCGTCGGCCCGGGCGTCAGCACATTCACCCGGATGCCGGTGCCCTTCAGGTCCTCCGCCCAAGTCCGCGCGAGGTTGCGCACCGCCGCCTTGCTCGCGCCATAAGCGCTGAATGCCGGGGCGCCCGTGGTGCCGGCGCTCGATCCGGTCAGAATGATCGAGCTGCCCGGGCGCATCAGAGGCAGCGCCTTCTGGACCGTGAAGATCGACCCCTTCACGTTGGTGTCGAAGATCTCATCGATGTGCTCGGCGGTGATCTTGCCCAGCGCAAGCTGGCTTCCCGCCCCGGCATTGGCGAAGACGATGTCGAGGCTTCCGCGCTCGGCCTTCACCGCCGTGTACAGCCGGTCGAGGTCGGCCAGGTCGGAGACCGAGCCCCTTACCGCGCGCGCATTAGGCCCGAGCTCGGCCACCGCGGCGCCCAGAGCTTCCTGCCTGCGGCCGAAGATGAAGACGAAGGCGCCCTCCTCGATGAAGCGCTTTGCTGCGGCGAGGCCGATGCCGGTAGCGCCGCCCGTGATGACTGCAACCTTACCGTCTAGCTTTCTCATGACTATTCCTTTCGTGGTCGGGACA
>DASUME010000024.1:0-3021 GCA_036277895.1 Polyangiales bacterium | reverse complement strand
GTTCAATGTTGCGTGGGCAGACGTGACTCGTGTCGACTTCGGCGGCGGCTACGAGGAAGCGCTCGCTCTCGTTTCCGCGCACCAGCGCGGTTAGAGCGACGGCGTGAACGGGGGCGAGCCGGTGCTGGGCGTCTCGTAGTTGCGCTCGGTGCCGTCGCGCAGCTTGAGCTTCCAGGTGGTCTTGTGCTTGATGGCGCGGCCCTTGAGCTTCACGCCGCGCACGATCACCGAGCTTGGCAGCTGCATGCTGATCGCCTGCGTGGGGCACACCTTCACGCACGCCGCGCAGTCCCAGCACTCGCGGTTGTCGCGGATCATCGCCTTGCGCGTGCCGGGCTTGAGCAACATCAGGTCGCCGGGGCAGTCGCGAACGCACATCGGCTCCTCGGCGATGCCGCAGCCGTTGCACACGTTCTCGTCGACATGAATGCCCATGGGTTACTCCTGTCCGTGCCGGATGATCGCGCCGTCCGCCAGCGGTGGCAAGACCACTTCGATGTCCGCACGCTCCACCGGCCGCTCCACCATGTCCACGCGATCGCCGCGGCGCACGGAGTTTACGAACACCGAGCCCCAGCGCGCATCGTCGCGCTCTGGATAGTCGAGGCGCTCCTGGTAGCAGTGCCAGCGCGTCTCCTTGCGGTGCTGCATGTGCGCCACCAGCGTGCGCGACACCGTCACCCGATCCATCAAGTCGTGCGCCAGCAACAAGTCGTGCAGATCGGTCGCGGTGATCGAGCTGAACTCCTGCTCCAGGCGCTTGAGGTGGATCTCGGCCAGCTTCAGCTCGCCCTCCGAGTAGCCGTAGCCCTGGCTGATGCCGCCGGCGTACTCGTCCATCACCTTCTGCAGGCGCTCCTCGAGCTCGCTCGGCGGCACGCCTTGCTTGTCTTCGAGCGGCGCGAACACGCGGTCGCGCTCGGCGAGCGTCTGCTCTTCATCGAGCTCGACCACCTTTCGGTCGCGCACCTCTTGCACGATGTTGCGAACGGCGAGCACGGCCTCGGCCCATGCGCCCGACGCGTACTTCTTGGGGGAGCCTCCCGCCACGTCGCCCGCGGCCCACAAGCCGGGCAGGGTGGTGCGCCGCTCGGGGTCGATCCAGAAGCCGCTCAAGCCGTGGCCACCGACCACGTGCGGCTCGCTGCCGGTGATCTCCACCGGCGCCATCGCGCCGCCGCCGCGGCTGTAATACATCTCGTCCTGCAGCAACATCGCCGCCGGGGGCGCCATCGAGAGGTACGCACGCGTAGTACCTTCGAGCTTGCGCGGGTCCGCCTGGCTCAGGTCGAGGTAGCACGGCCCGCGCCCTGCCAGCTTCTCCTGCATCGTGGCGTACAGCCGGTCCTGCGTGGTCATGCGCGCGCCGCCGAGGTGCTGGTAGTACTTCTCCAGGTACGCCTCACCGCGCGCGTTGATCTGCTTGGCGCCGAGCCACTGCGCGATCTCGCCGGTGGGCGCGATCGCGTCCTTGATGCGCAGCGGGATGAAGCGGAACTCGAAGCTCGTCATCTCCGCGCCCGAGCGAATGCCCATCGCCAGGCCGGCGCCCGTGTTGAACGGCGAGTACCACATGCGGTGCGAGGCCATGCCCGGGTTGTTCGGCCGGTACAGTCCGGCCGTGCCGCCGGTACAGATCATCACGGCCTTGGCGCGGATCGCGTAGAACGCGCCCGTGCGCACGTTGAAGCCGAACGCGCCCACGACACGCCCGCGGTGCATCGCGAGGCCGGTCATGTTCACGCGGTTCAGGATGCGCGCGCCGCTGGCCTCGGTGGCCTTGCCGATGATCGGCTTGATGCGCTCGCCGAGGATCTTGATCGACGCGCGGCCACGCTTGAGCGGCTGGCCGTTCTCGTCGCGCGGGACCGGCAGGCCCCACTTCTCCACGCGGTGCGACTGCTCGTTCACCTCGCGCGCCATCGTCAGCACGAGGTCGTCGCGCACCACGCCGTGCGTGTCGCGGATCGTGTAGCGCAGGAACGACTCGGCCGTCTCGCCGGGCGTGAGGTACGCGTTCAGCGCGCTGATGCCCGCCGCCAGGCAGCCGCTGCGGTAGATGTGGGCCTTCTCCACCAGCAGCACGTCGAGATCGGGCGCCTTCTCACGTGCCTCCACCGCCGCGATGCAGCCGGCGGCACCGCCGCCAATGATCAGCAAGTCGCAGCTGAGCTCTTCGACGTCGATCATCGCACTTCCAGCTTGGACTCTCGAAAGCTGTTGGTGCCCGGCACGTGCACGTGCAGCTTCACCTCGGCCACGTGGTCCGCGCGCGACGCGAGCACGATGAACGCGCACGGCCACATCAGCGTGTTCTCGGAAGCGAAGGTGGCCGCGTCCTCGGACGAGAAGTAGGCGCCCACGTTCGGGTGTGAGTGGTAGATCACCTTCACCGGACGGCCCGCGGCCGAGCTCGCGTCGAAGATCTTGCCCGCCTTGAGCTCGTTGATCTTGAAGTAGTCCTTCGACGTGCGCGGGAACGTGACCGGGTCGAGCTTGTGGTACTTGTCGGCCTCGTTCTCGGCGCGCTCGGAGCCGTCGAGCAACGACGCCTCCGAGGCAGGCCCAGTGACGTAGCCGCAGCACTCGCTCGGGTAGGCCGCGATCGCGTGCGCCTTCAGCTCGTCGAGCACGCTCTTCGTGATCACGAGATCGCCCGCGATCCAGGGCTCACCACTCATAGTGCTTCTCCCAACGCATCGGCGCGAAGTAGCGGTCGCCGCGGTCGCACGCGATCGTCACCACACAGCCTTCCTTCACGCGCTTGGCCAGCTGCACCGCGGCCCACACGTTGGCGCCCGTGCTGTGCCCCACGTGCAGGCCCTCTTCGCTCGAGATGCGGTCGGCCATGTCCCAGCCCTCTTCGGTGGGCACCGGCAAGATCTCGTCGGGCAGCTTCGGGTCGTAGATGTTCGGCACGATCGAGCTCGCCATGTGCTTGAGCCCCTCGAGGCCATGCAGGGCTTCCGCCGGCTCCGCCGCCACGCACACGACCTTGCGCTTGTGCTCGCGCAGTCGACG
>DASUME010000023.1:0-7735 GCA_036277895.1 Polyangiales bacterium | reverse complement strand
GCTCGGTCCGGGCCGGGCGCGCCGCGAGACGCCGAGCGCCGCGCGCGCCAGCTCGATCAGCTCGCGCGTGTGGCCGAGCAAGGCCCGCCGTGCCACCTGCGCAGGCGCGTCCGTCTTGCCGCCGACGAAGCTATCGGCGACCTTCGCCAGCTCCTGCAAGCTCGCGGCGACCGCCTGCGCCGACGGCTTGAACGGGCGCAGCGGCCAGAGCACGAGCGAGATCAGCGCCGCCCAGGCCGAGCCGAGCACGAAGAAGCCCGCGGCCAGCAGCGAGGCATCGAAGCTGGCCGCCGGCCGCGCGAGCGCGAGCACGAAGCCGATCGAGCTGGAGACGCCGATCGAGGTCGCCTCCGCGCCGAACACGCGCGCGAAGCCGCCCAGGAACACCACCAGCAGCACGAGCGGCACCGACAGCCAGGCCTGCTCCGCGACCGACGTGCCGAGCAGCACGGTAAGCGCACCGAAGCTGGCCGTGGCCAGCATGCTCAGCGCGCGGGTACGGTAGGCGCCGCCCTTGTCGACCAGCACGGTGTTGAAGCCGGCCAGGCTGGACCAGGCCAGCTCGTGGTAGGGCAGCCAGGGGAAGAGCAGCAGCGGCAGCGTGGTGGCCAACGCCGCCCGCAAGCCGGACGGCAGGTTGGGCCGCACGGGTGCCACGCGCAGCGCCTCGCGCATGGCGGGCGACCGGCGGAACCGCTCGAGCGGGACGCTAGGGAGACGCACTCACTTGCTGGGTACTGCGCACCGGCCGTTCGCGCAATCTTGGGAGCGACCGGTGATGCGCAACCGGTTGCGCGCGAAGAGCGTGTAGGCGCGGTCGAAGACCGGCTTCAGCAGCGGCCAGGCGGTGGGCGCCACCAGCGGCCCGAGGCCCACCGCGGCGTAGGCGCGCCGGAACACCTCCATGCCGGTGACCAGCTGCCCATCGGGCAAGACGCCGTGGATCGATCCCATCAGCTGCTCGAACGTGCGGCCGTAGCGGCTGGCGTCGAAGTCCGGAGCGGCGATGTCCTCGAGCACGAGCCGTCCCTTGCGGTTGAGCTTCTCCATCATGCGCACCTCGCGCACGCACAGCGGGCACTCTCCGTCGAAGAGCAGCTTGAAGTCCCAGTCGGCCATGCAGAGAAGGTACGCGCGCGCGGGCGCCCGGCCATCAGAAGCGGCCGCTGGCGCTGAAAGAGGCTCCGCTGGCGGTGGGCGTGACACCCATCGAGACAGCGTGCGACCTCCAGCTGCGCTCGGTCGCGCCGTCGCTGAACAGGAGCAGCGAGGCCGAGGCCAGGTAGCCCACGCCGATGCCGAGCATGGTCGAGCTCACGTTGAGCTGCTTGCGGTGATCCATGTCACCGATCCGATCGCGCAGCATGAACGCGAGGCCGATCGGGATCGCCGCCACGCCGATGCCGAGGTTGAAGCCGCCGACCCACTTCTGCACGCGGTCTTCCTGCGCCGCCTTCTCGCGCCACGCGCGCTCGGTCTCCGCGATCAACACGTCGCCCGAGAGCCCCTCCGCCTTGCGGCGCTCAGGCGATCCTCCGCGCGCGCGCTCGAGACGCAGAGCAGCACGGCGAGTGCGGAGATCTTGCCGAGTGAAGTCATGCTGAAGTCCTCGCGCAGATAGGCTCCCCGTAGGTGGCCACCTGCGCGAGAACCGTCAGCGCAAAAGCCTCACTCGCTCGTCAGCGGGCCGAACAACAGCGCTCCGCCGACCAGGAACAGCAGATCGAACGCGAGCAACACCCGCAGCCAGTCGAAGACCTCGTTCAGCGTCGCACCGCCGAGGACCTCGCGCGTGGCCACGACTCCGGCGAGCAACGCGGGCGAGACGAGCGGAAACAACACCACGCTGAGCACGAGCTCCTTGGTGCGCACGCGGACGCCCATGGCCGCGAACAGCGCACCCGCCGAGGCGTAGCCGAGCGTGCCGAGCAAAGTGATCAGCGCGACCGAGCCGAGCGCGCCGTCGAACGGCAGCCGGTACAGCACCGCGAGCAACGGCAGCAGCAGCAGCTCGACCAGCGCCAGGAACGCGAAGATGCCGAGCGCCTTGCCGAGGTAGATCGCGGGACGCGGCAGCGGCGAGAGCAGCAGCCCGCGCATGGCGTCGTTGTCGCGCTCGCGCTGGAAGCTGCGGCCCATCGCGAGCACGCCCGAGAACGCGATGCTGATCCACAGCACGCCGGGCGCGATGCGGCGCGCGATCACGTCGTCGAGGTAGAACGAGAGCGAGGTGAGGATCGTGATCAGCAGCGCGAAGAAGCCGGTGGTGATCAGGATCTCGCCGCTGCGCAGCTCGATGCGCAGGTCCTTCTCGAACACCAGCCACGCCGCGGCAGGGAGCTTCACGCTTGCTCCGGGCGGCCGCGGTTGAGGCGCAGGCGGCGGTCGGCGAGCTTCTCCGTGAGCAGGTTGTCGTGGGTCACCATCACCACGATCGCTCCGCGCTGGCGCTCGCTCTGCACCGTCTCGACCAGGCGCTCGGTGGCGCGCACGTCGAGGCCCGTGCTCGGCTCGTCGAGCAACAGCAGGCGCGGCGCGTGCAAGATCGCGCGTGCGAGCGCGATGCGCTGCAGCTGGCCGCGCGAGTAGGTGCGCGTGGGGCGCTGCCAGAACCCGGTCGCCTCGAAGCGCTCGCCGAGCTCGTCGACGTGCTTGCCGAGCCGGTTGCCGGGCACGCCGTACATGCGCGCGAACAGCACCAGGTTCTCGCGCCCGCTCAGATCGGGATAGAGCATCGCCGCGTGGGCGAGCACGCCGAGCGAGCCGCGCAGCTGCTCGCGATCGCGCCACGCATCGAGCTTGCCGAAGCGCAGGCTGCCGCGGGTGGGCCGGCTGAGCAGCGAGAGCAGGTCCAGCAGCGTGCTCTTGCCGGCGCCGTTGGGCCCCTCGATCACCGTGACGTGGCCCGCCTCGAAGTGCGCATCCACGCCGCTCAGCGCGCGCGTGGGTCCGAACATCTTCACCAGCCCTTGCGCGCTGACGTCGGCAAAGTCGATCACGCGGCCGAACCTAGCATGGGCCGTCAGCCCGTCCGCCAAAGCCGCCATTTTCAAGCCTCGAACGGCGTGAGATCAGGCCGGCGCCGCACGGTGCGCGGGCTGCAGTGGCGGCGGAGGAACCCTCAGCCTCGGAGCTCGTATGTTCGTTCGTCACCTGTTTCCTCTCCTCTCGATGTGTGTCGCCTGCGCTGCGGGCAGTGCAACCCACGAAGGGCTCGGCTCGCTGGAGCTCGGGCTCACCAGCCAGGCCGGCGGCGTCAGCTACCGGCTCAGCGGGGCGCGCTTCACGCTCGACGGCCCCGAGCCGCGCGAGTTCAGCGCGCCGGACGAGGTCGAGCGCCTGGAGCTCGAGCTGCCGCAGGGCGCGTATCGACTCACGCTGCACGAAGGCTACCGGCTCGCGCGCGCAGACGACGCCGGCGCCGTGGCAGCCAAGCTGGTAAGCGCGAACCCGGCCTCGGTCTCGATCAGCGCCGGCGAGACCACGCGCGTGGCGCTGCGCTTCGAGCTCGCCGAAGACGCGCTGGCCGCGGGCGAAGGTGTGCTGCAGATCGGCGTGGAGATCGGGAGCCTCGACGGCGGCGCGTCGGGCTGCGAGTCCGGCTTGCGCATCAACGAGCTCGACTACGAGCAGGCCAGCGCAGACGACGCGGAGTTCATCGAGCTGCTCAACACGGGCGTGTGCCCGGTGCCGCTCGCCGAGCTGAGCGTGGAGCTCGTGAACGGCGGCGACGGCAAGGTCTACGGCCGCTACCCGCTCGCCGACGTCGCGCCTGCGCTCGCGGTCGGCGAGCGGCTCGTGCTCGGCGATGCGCCCGTGCTGGCGCAGCTGCCGACGGCCGTGAAGCGGCTGGCGCTCAACGCGTCGGGCCTGCAGAACGGTCCCGACGGCGTGCGTATCGTGCGCGGCACGGCGCTGATCGACGCGGTCGCGTACGAGGGCGCCGTGCTGGGCGCGGAGGAAGGGGGTGCCAGCGCGGCCGACGAGGGAGACGGCTCCCTGAGCCGGTGTCCGGACGGCTTCGACACCGACGACGGCACGAGCGACTTCCGCACCGGCGTCACGACCCCGGGCGCGGCCAACGACTGCTAGCATTGCGAGTTTGGCCGTCGGAAGATAGGTGGCCTGACGCAGGTGTGGGGGCCCGTTGCACTGGATTGTCGGTCTATCGTTGGTGACGGCGGTCCTCGGCTGGCTGACGTCTCGGCGCCGGGAGCGCGCGCTGCGTACGGCGCTCCTCGACACGCAGCGGCAGTTCGCAGAGAGCGAGCTGCTCTTCCACGCGGCGTTCGAGCAAGCCGGGGCCGGGGTCGCCGTGGTGGACATGGCCGGCAAGACGGTGCGCGTGAACCGCCGGCTGGCGGAGATCATGGGCTACAGCGTGGCGGAGCTGTCCTCGCTGAGCCTGCGCGCACAGGCGAACCCGGACGACCTCGCGCGTGTGATGCAAGACCGCGATCGCCTGCTGAAGGGCGAGATCCCGATCCTGCAAGGGGAGCACCGTTATCGGCACAAGCTCGGCCACGAGGTGTGGGCCAGCGTCACCGCCGCGGTGGTGCGCGATGCGCAGGGTGCGCCGCAGTACTTCGTCTCGATCATCGACGACATCCAGGCGAGAAAGCGCGCCGAAGCCGAGCGGCTGTTGTTCAGCGAGGCGTTCCACCAGGCCTCGCTGCCGCTGTTGCTGACCGATGCGGTGTTGAGCATCCGCTACGCCAACCCAGCGTTCTGCACGCTGACGGGCTTCAGCTTGCAGGAGCTGGAGGGGCGCCCCCTGACCTCGCTGGTGCCGGAGGCGTCCCAGCACGTGTACGCCGAGGCGCTGCGCCGACTGCCGGCGGAAGGCACCTTCGCCAGCGAGGCCGACTCCCCGTCCCGGGACGGCACGCCGATCCCCGTCCAGCTCAGCCTCTCCAACATCGACGACCACGCCGGCGCCACGGTGGGCCTGGTCGGCAGCTTCCGCGATCTCCGCGCGAGCCGCGCGCAAGAGTCGTTGCTGCGCAAGCTCGCGCTGGCGGTCGAGCAGAACCCGAGCTTCGTGATCATCACCACGCTCGACAACCAGATCGACTACGTGAACGACGCGCTGGTGCGCGCCAGTGGCTACAGCCGCGACGAGCTGCTGCGCATGAAGGCGCGTCAGCTCACCACCGGCGTCACCCCGGAGCACGTCGCTGCGTGGGCAGCGGCCATGGCCGAGCGACGTCCCTGGAGCGGCGTGGTGCAGAACCTGCGCAAGGACGGCAGCGAATACCCCGTCGCGACCACGATCCTGCCGCTGGTCGAGCCGGATGGCAGCGTCACGCACCGGGTCGGCCTCGGGGAGGACGTAAGTGAGCGGCTGCGCATCGCGTCCGAGCTCGAGCGGCACCGCCACAACCTGGAGGAGCTGGTCTCCGCGCGTACCGACGCGCTCCACGCCGCCAACACGAGCCTGGCCGAGCAGCAGCGCTTCCTCCGCACGGTCACGGACGCGATGCCGGCGATCGTCGGCTACGTCGATGCCGAGGGCGTCTACCGCTTCGCGAACCAGGGCTACAGCCGCTGGTACGGCGTGCCCAACGAGTCGTTGCTCGGGCGCTCGATCTACCAGACGGCGGACGCCGAGGCGCTGGCGCGCAACGAGCCGTACATTCGCGCGGTGCTGCGCGGCGAGCCGCAGCTGTTTCAGAGCACCGTGCCGAGGCACTCCGACGGCAGCTCGCGCCACATGCAGAGCGTCTTCATTCCCGATCAGGCCGAGGCCGGTGTGCGCGGCTTCTTCGTGATGGCGACGGACATCACGGAGCTCAAGGAGGCCGAGCTGAAGCTCGCTGCGCTGAATGACGAGTTGTCCGTGCGAGCCGCCCAGGCCGAGGCCGCGACGCGCGCCAAGAGCGCATTCCTCGCCAACATGAGCCACGAGATCCGCACACCCATGAATGCGATCCTCGGGCTCACGCACTTGCTCACGCTCGACGCGACGGACCGCGTGCAGCGCGATCGTCTGGGGAAGGTCCACACCGCAGCCAAGCACCTGCTGCACGTGATCAACGACATCCTCGACCTCTCGAAGATCGAGGCCGGCAAGATGACGCTCGACGCGGACGAGTTCGCGCTCGATGGCTTGCTCGCGAGCAGCTTCGAGCTGGTGGTCGAGCGCGCGCGCCAGAAGGGCATCGAGCTGATCGTGGACACCGATCATCTGCCCGCGTACCTGCGCGGCGATCAGACACGGCTGCGACAGGCGCTCGTGAACCTGCTCGGCAACGCGGTGAAGTTCACGGAGCACGGCTGGGTGCGCTTGCGCGGAGAGCTGCTGCGCGAGGAAGCCACGCGCGTGCAGGTCCGCTTCGAGGTGCAGGACACCGGCGAGGGCATCGCCCTGGAGGCGCAGCCGCAGCTGTTCACGGCCTTCGAGCAGGCCGACAGCTCGATCAGCCGACGCCACGGAGGCACCGGCCTCGGGCTCGCCCTCACCCGCCACCTGGTCCAGCTGATGGACGGCGAGATCGGCGTGCAGAGCACGCCCGGCGTGGGCAGCAAGTTCTGGTTCACGGCCTGGCTCGGGCGTGCGCGTGAGAGCGGCGTGGCCGTGATTCCGTTGCACGGCATGCGCGCACTCGTGGTGGACGATCTGCCCGAGGCCGCAGCGAGCGTGGCCTCGCGGCTGAGCCTGATGGGACTCGACGTGGACACCGCACCGGGTGGCGCCGAGGCGCTCGGCCAGGCGACCAGCGCGCTCGCCGCCGGGCGTCCCTACGACGTGCTGCTGATCGACTGGCGCATGGCACCTCTGGACGGCATCGAGACCAATCGGCGCCTGCATGCGCTGCTGCGCGACGCGATGCCGCCGAGCATCCTGTTCTCGGCTTTCGACGAGCCCTCGCTGCGGCAGCAAGCCAGGGACGCGCAGTTCGACGCAGTGCTGCTGAAGCCGATCACCGCATCGGCCCTGCACGACAAGCTGATGCTGGTGCTGCGCGGGCAATCCAAGGATGCGTTTCGCAGCGCGACGGCGTCTTCCTCGGCGGAGGCCGAGCTGCGCGAGCGCCATGCAGGCAGGCGCGTGCTGCTGGCGGAAGACAACGCCATCAACCAGGAGGTCGCGCAGGCGCTCCTGCAGCAGGTGGGGCTGGACGTCGAAGTGGCCGATGATGGCCGTCGCGCCGTGGAGCTGGCGTGCTCGCGCCCGTACGACGTGGTGCTGATGGACGTGCAGATGCCGCTGATGGACGGCCTCGCCGCCGCGCGCGCCATTCGCGATGCACTCGGCCACGAGCTGCCGATCCTCGCGATCACCGCCAACGCGTTCGGAGAAGACCGCGAGTCGTGCCTCGCCGCCGGCATGAACGACCACATCGCCAAGCCCGTGGACCCGGAGCAGCTGTTCCGCACCTTGCTGCGCTGGCTCCCAGCACGCTAGCGAAGTGCGCGCACCTGATCGCCGCTTAGCTCGAGGACCTCGACCGGGCCGCCGTAGAAGCGCGCCATGCCGGTGTCGATGCGCCAGACCTTGTCATCGCATGCGGAGCTGATGCCGTGCTGCTGGGGCGTGTGGCCGACCACCATACGCTTGGCGTTCAGCAGCGCGAGCGTGCGCGTGAGGCGCTCGCACTCGGCGGCCTCGCCCTCGATCGAGTACGCGCGCGTCCAGACCGGGCTGTCTTCGCTCGCCACCAGCGTCGGCAGCGGGCCCCCGCCAACGAGCCACGCACGCAGCTCGTTCTGCATGCGCGCCAGCCCGTACTCC
>DASUME010000022.1:0-2567 GCA_036277895.1 Polyangiales bacterium | reverse complement strand
CCGAACTGCGCCAGCCTTCCCCACCAGGTGTCCGAGCGCGCGAGCCGCGTCAGCAGGCGCGTCACCTCGGCCGGCACCGGGTTGCGCGAGCGGCCCGCGATCGCCTGCACCCACAGGCTGAAGTACGTGCGCCACTCGGGGTCGAGGTTGAGCTGCCGCTGCGCGCGCTGCAGCACACCCTGCGCGATGTCGAGCGTGGGCGCGCCCACCACCATGAACGACAGGATCTGCGCGTACGTCTCGCGATCGTACGGCACCGCCTGCATCGCCAGCTCGAACGCGTCGAGCGCCTCCGTGGGCCGCTCCAGCCGCGACAGCAGCACGCCGCGCCGGATCTGGCCGAACGCGCGCTCCATGTCCTCGGTGCCCACGCGCAGCGCGCTCTCCCAGATCGCGAGCGCCTCCGCGTAGGCCTGCGCCGCCTCGGCTGGCTTGCCCGACGCGCGCTGCACGTCGCCGATCTGCTCCAGGATCTGCGCGCGCAGCCGCGCCTCCTCGACGTCGCGCAGGCTGGTGCGATCGAGCGCCTTGGCCAGGTACTGCTGCGCCTCGTCGCGCTCGCCGATGCGCGCGTGCAGCTGTCCGAGCTGCACCAGTGCGCGTGTGGTCTCGCGCTTCTCCAGCGACGCCTTGAGGTGCAGCTTGGCTTCGTCCGTGTTGCCCGCGCTCATCTCTGCCAGCGCGGCCGCCAGCTCCAGCTCGTCCATCTTCACGGGCGGCGGCAGCTCGGGAAAGCGCTTCATGCGCTCGTTGAGGATGTTGCGCGCCTCTTCCGCGAGCACACGCGTCTCCGACGGATCGTTGTCCATCAGCTCGCCGCGCATCAGGTTCGCGAGCACCTCGAGCGCCTCGTCGTACATCTCGCGCTCAGCGGGCGCAAGCCGCACCGCCTCCGCGTACTCGACCACCGCCTCGGCGTAGTCGTCTTCGAGCGCCGCCTGACGGCCGAGGCACTGCGGGAAGCGCGCGTCGTCCGGGAAGTTGCGCACGCCGTACAGGCACAACGCCTTGGAGACCGGGAAGCCGCGCATCTCGTTGTACACGCGCGACAGGGCGAGCAACGCCGAGGGCGCCTCGCTCTTCTTGTTGGCCACGATCTCGACGATCGTGCGGATGCGCGGCTCGAGGCCGGTCACCCCCTCGAGCTTGCTGAGCCGATCGAGCGCGCTCTGGAAGTTGCCGTGCAGCAGGTAGACACCCGCGATGTCGAGCGGCGCGCGCGCGAGCGTGACCGAGACGTCGCGAAACTCCTCACGCGAGAAGCCGGGGTTCTCCGGCGACGGCTCCGCCTCCGGGCCGACCGCCGCCAGCAGCTGCTTGCGACGCTGCACGTACAGATCCGCCAGCGCGTCGAGCACCTCCGGCGCTGGCGTGAGCCGCGCGTGCTCGGCGACCACCTCGATCAAGCCCTTCAGGTGCTCGCCCACGCCCCCGAGGTCGCGCCGCGCCTCGTCGCTCCAGCGGCGCAGCACCTGGTACTGCTGCAGCGCCTCGTCCTTGTTCTGCGCCAGGTGGCCCTGGATCCAGAGCGCCGACAGCACGCGCGCTTCATCACCGCGGTGCTCGCCCTGCGCGCGCAGGTACGTCGCGAGCGGCAGCATCTCGACCACCAGCCCGGTGCCGAGCTCTTCGGGCCGATAGAGCGCGGTGATCGACGCCAGCTGCTCGACCGACGCCTCGTACTCGTCCGCGCGGTGCGTGCCCTCGGCTTCCTGCAGCCGGTAGTGCACGAGGCGATCGCGGATCTGCGCGCGCTGCGGGTCGCTCGGATCGAGGCGCTTGTAGGCGCGCTCGATGCGGGCGGCGCTGGTGGCGTCGAGCTCCGCGGGCATCGCGACCGCCGCGGCCGTCTGGGTGGGCTTGCCCCGACCCGCACAGCCCGCGAGGGCGATCGTCCCAGCGACCAGCAAGCCGCGCACACTCGAGCTCAGAAACCGCATCCCTCGACCTTAGCCTTTCCCGAGCGACAAAGCATACTTGCCCAGTGACGCAATCTCGACGACCAGCAACGCTCCACGTGAGCGAAGCGAACCTCGCGGAGGGGTGGGTCCCGGTGCGGCTTGGCCGCGCCGGGCGGGGAGGTCGCGTGACCTCCCCGTGAAAGACACCGATCGGGCCTTGCCTGGGTTCGGCGCGCTGGCCTTGCTCGTGCTGACCGTGGCGATGATGTACGGGCTCAGCTGGCTGTTCGGCTTTGCGTACTCGCTGCTGCACGATCTGCCCGTGCTCGAGGCCACCGGCCGCATCCAGCGCGATCTCGCGCTGCTGACCGTGATCCAGTTGCTGGCGATGGGCAGCGCGCTGGCGGTGGGGCTGCGCCTGTTCGACCCGGACTCGCCGCTGCCCGAGGCACTCTCGCTAACGCCGGTCCCTCCTGCCACGCTGGGCGCCTGCATCGCGGCCGGCGTGTGCCTGCAGTGGCCGCTGACCGAGCTGTCGAACGTGCTGCATGCGCACGTGTTCGGTCCGGATAGCCTGGCGCAGCAGCTCGCGATCCAAAACATGATCGAGCCGCACAGCTTCGGCCAGGGCGTGTTGGTGGTCGCCTCGATGGCGGCGCTGATCCC
>DASUME010000021.1:0-6910 GCA_036277895.1 Polyangiales bacterium | reverse complement strand
GACCTGCGCACGTCTCGGCTGATCTCGATCGTCGGCGCGGGAGGCGTCGGCAAGACCACCGTCGCGCTCGCCGTGGCCGAGCGCGCGATCGGTGCGTTCGTGGATGGCGTGTGGCTGGTCGACTTCGCGCCGCTGCGCGAGCCGTCCCTGGTGCCTCACGCGATCGCCAGCGCGTTGGGCCTCGTCGTGCACTCGGCGAACGTGCTCGCCGCGCTGTCCAGGTTCGTGCGCGACCGTCAGCTCTTGCTCGTGCTCGACAACTGCGAGCACATGCTCCCGGCCATCGCCGCCTGCGTGGAGCGACTGCTGCCGGAAGCCCCGGACGTTCACGTGCTCACGACCAGCCGCGCCGCGCTGCGTGTTCCGGGCGAGCAGGTGCACAAGTTGGTGGGCCTGGCCGCGCCCGCTCTCTCGACCGGCCTCACCGCCGAGGGTGCGCTGGCCTATCCCGCGGTCGAGCTGTTCGTCGAGCGCGCGACCGACAGGCTGGAGACGTTCGTGCTCGAGGATGGCGACGCGCCCGCCCTGGCCGACATCTGCCGGAGCCTCGACGGCATCGCGCTCGCGATCGAGCTCGCGGCGATGCGCGTCGACGTCTTTGGCGTGAAGGGGCTGCAGAAGCAGCTGGACGACCGGTTTCGACTGCTCGCTGGCCGGCGTGCCGGGCTCGAGCGGCATCGAACCCTCTCCGCGACGCTCGACTGGAGCTACAGCCTGTTGCCCGTCGACGAGGCTCGGCTGCTGCGTGCGGTCGCGGTCTTCCCGGGTGCGTTTCGGCTCGCGGGCGCGTCGAGCGCGTCCGAGCTCGGCCCCGGCCAGGCGGCCGCCATCCTGATGGAGCTCGCGTCGAAGTCCCTGCTCGCGGTGGAGCTCGATGCGCCGGAGACCAGCTACCGCCTGCTCGAAACTACGCGCGCGTACTGTCTCGAGAAGCTCGACGGAGCGGGCGAGGAGCCGCGCGTCCGGCACCGTCATGCGGAGTACGTCTGCACGGTCCTGGAGCGGGCGGCAGGCGAATGGAAGCAGCAGCTGTCGCGCGACTGGGGCGCCGTCTACGGCTCGTACCTCGACGACCTCCGGGCCGCGCTCGCCTGGGCCGGCGCCGACCCCGCGCGGCGCTCGCTGCAGATCCGCCTGACGGCCGCCGGCACGCTGCTCTGGAACCACTTCTCGCTCACGGACGAGAGTCGCATCCACCTCACGCGCGCGATCGCCGAGCTCGGCGAGGCCGGCTCGGAGAACACGGCGGTCGAGATGAACCTCCAGTTCGCGCTCGCCGGCGCCATCCTCTATACGCGCGGGATCGTGCCCGAGGCGCGGGTTGCCCTGCGCCGCGTGCTCCAGATCTCGGAGCAGCTGGCCGATACCGACTTCCGCCTGCGCTTCTTGCGCCTGACCGGCACGTACGAGCTGTTCGGCGGCGAGCACGACGCGGGCATCCGCACGCTGGAGAGCTTCGTCTCGATCGCCGGCGCCGAAGATCCCTCGGCCCTGGCCGAGGGCGAGACGCACCTCGGAGCCGGCGAGATCTTCGTCGGCCGGCTGCAGAGCGCGCTGAAGCGAGCGGAGCGCCTGGCGGCACAGTGCTCGCAGGACTTCAACGACGCACGCTTCGCTCGCTTTCAGTACAGCAACAGCGTCAACGTCTCGGTCGTGCTGTGTCACGCGCAGTGGCTGACAGGAGATGCCGAGGCCGCGGCGCAGACGGCAGAGCTGGTGCTCGAGTACGGAAGGCAAGCGGCGCACGAGCTCTCGCTGAGCATCGCGCTCGCGTGGGCCAGCCTGGTGTATCTCTGGCTCGGCCGCGAAGAGGAGTGCGGCCGCCATGCGGCCATGCTCGACGAGCTCGTGGAGCGGCACGGCATCGTCACCTGGCGACCGGTCGCCACCTTCTGCCGCGGCGCGGTCGCCGCGCTTCGACAGCCTGCCGACGGGATCGACGAGCTCCGTCGCGCGGTCGCGGAGTTCCGCGCGATCGGACACATGGCGAGGCTGCCTTACTACATCGCGGTCCTCGCGGAAGCGCTCGCCAAGGCCGCGCGCTTCGAGGAGGCCGAGCTGACGATCCGTGAGGCCATGGAGCTCGCGACCGTGCAGAACGAGAAGTGGTGCGCGGCCGAAGTCCTGCGCATCTGCGCGTTCATCGCGGCCGCCCAGGGGCAGCGCGAGAGAGCCGAGGCAGTGCTGCGAGAGTCGATCGCGAGCGCAGCCGCCGTGGGCGCGCTGTCGTGGCAGCTGCGTGCCGCCAAGCAGCTTGCGGAGCTTGCCGCGAACGTCAGCGGCGGTGCTTGATGATCAGCACGGGTATCGGGGCCTGACGCAGCACGGACTCCGCGACGCTGCCGACCACCAGCCGCGTCAGCCCGCGCTTGGCCTCGGTGCCGAGCACCAGCAGGTCCACGTTCAGAGACTCCGCGAGCTCGAGGATGACCGTCGTCGGGTCGCCGAGCTCGACCGCGCACTCGCCGAGCGAGGCGGAGCCCTGGTAGGGCGACGCGAGGTCGAGCAGCGACTCGCGGGCGCGGCGGCGGAGCCAGTCGAGCGGCACGGTGCCCGAGCCAAACTCGGTCGGGACCACCTCCGGCGCGTAGGCGTGCAGCAGGTGGGCGCGCCCGCCGAGCGCCTGTGCGAGCTCGATGCCGGGCGTCACGACCCGCTCGCTCTCCGGGCCGAGATCGACCGCCACGCCGAGCGCGCGCAGCGGCGTCTCCGCGCGCCCTTGCTTTACCACCAGCACGGGCACCTCTGCACCGCGAACCACCTCTTCGGCGGTGCTGCCGAGCACGATACGCGAGAGCCCGCGTCGACCGTGAGAGCCGAGCACGATCAGATCCGCGCTGCGTTCTGCCGCGCTGCGCAGCACGTGCGCAGCGGCGTCCCCGAACTGCAGCAAGCCCTCGCCCAGCCGCCCTTCGGCCGCGATCGGCCGCACGACCCCTTGTAGATCGGCGCGCGCGTTCGCTTCGTGCTGCTGCATCTGCGCGGCGGTGTAGCCGCTGGCGTCCGGCAGCTCGCGCAGGGTGAACACGTGCAGCACATCGAGCTTCGCGTCCAGCGCGCGCGCCAGCTCGAGCGCCGCCGTGATCGCGGCTCGCCCGAGCTCGCTGAAGTCGGTGGCGACCAGGATCTTCTTGCTCATCGCACAGCCTCCTGCCGTCCCTATCGTTGCACCCTCCGCCCCGCCCGACTACGCGAGATTGCGCTCCAGGTACGCCAGGACGACGCGCGCGGTCTCGTCGGGTTGCTCGAGTGTCAGGTCGTGACCACTGTCGGGAATCTCGCACCACTCGGCGCCCGGGATCTTGGCGGCGAGCTCGCGTGGGGGCGCAGAGCCGAGCAGGCCATCGTGCTGCCCGCTCAGCACCAGCGTCGGCACGCGGAGCTGACTCAGGTGGCGTGGGCGATGGAGCAGGCCGGCCAGGGCGTGGCCGAACAGGCTCGCGCGTGTGCTCGGGTTGGCGGCGACCGTGTGCGCGATCCTCCGCACGCGGTCGGGGTGCTCGCGTCGAAAGCGATGCGACAGCACCCGTGTCACCAGCGCGGGCTCGACCTCGCCGCGCGGGCGCAGGAAACAAGCCGCCATCGCCAGCTCGCGTCGCAGGCCCGCGTGCGTCAGCTCGAGGCCGAGCGGCGGTGCACACGCGATGCACAACCTCGCGATCGACGACGGCGCATCGAGCGCGAGCCAGGTCGCCGCCATGCCGCCGAGCGAGATGCCGAACACGTGGGCGCGCGGAACACCCAGAGCGCGCAGCAGCGCCAGCGCATCGCGCGCGATCGCTCGCGTCCCGAACGGCGCGTGCGCGCTCGACGCACCCGTGCCGCGCAGATCGAACGAGAGCACGCGCACGCGCTCCGCCAGCGCCAGGCGAAACGGATCCCACAGCGCCATCGTGCCGCCGAGCGGGCGGATTAGCAGCAGTGGCGTGCCTGCGTGATCGCCGTGCCACGCGTAGGCGAGGCGTCCCCCTGGGATGTTCACGAAGCTCATGCGGCCATCTCGTCGAGCGCGGCCTGCATCGCCGCGCGAACCTGTTCTCGAATTGCCGCCGGCTCTCGCTCGGGCGGCGCCTCGATGGGAGGTCGCGCGCGCAGCTGGACGCGAAACGGCAGCGGCCAATATGGCAGCCACGGCCCGACGGCGAAGCCCCACGGCAGGGCGAGCGCGAGCGGCACGCGCTCGACGCGCGCCCAGTGATGTGTACGCAGCCAGCGACTGAGCTGCTCGCCTTCGTGGAAGATGTACGCGCTGCGATGTGCTCCGTGCGCGACGATCGGCACGATCGGAACGCCGGCCTGCTGGGCGACGCGCACGAAGCCGGTGCGCGCACCGAGGACGATCTCGTCGCGGCGGCGCGTATGTCGGAAGGCGTCGATCTCACCGCCCGGGTAGACGAGCACCTGCGCGCCCGCGTGCAGTGCGCGCAAGGCGTTGGTGGGCGTGGCGCGGAGCGCCCCGAAGCGCTGCACGAGCTTGCCGAACGGCGGCACGTGCTGCATCGCGAAGTCGTGGGCCAGCGCGTAGAGCGGCTGCCCGGCGCGCGCGTCGAGCAGCGACACCATCGTGCACAGCACGTCCGGGCCCGCGATGCCGCTGTTGTGGTTGGCCACGTAGAGGCACGGGCCGTTCGGGAGGGCCTCGAACCCGGACGCGCGCAGCCGCAGGTAGCGGCGGTTGAGCCAGCGCGCGTACGGCAGGACGGCCGCGATCAGGTCAGGGTCGCGCGCGTCGAGACGGTCGGGATCGAACACCCGATCAGTCTATACGCGAGTCCAGGCGCTGCCCGAGCGGGGCTCGGGGGGCATGGTGCTGCGCGCCCGGGCCAGCTGGGTGATCACGCGCGCGAAGCTGGCGGTCAGCGCCTCCCCGGGCGAGTCGAAGCCCGGCTCATCCTCGTCCGCGTGCACCCGGATCACGTCCCCGCGCATCAGGGTCAGCTGGAGGTGGGCCTGGTAGCCTTCGTCGAGTCGGGCGAGCTCTACGTGGCAGCGTACGAAGTTGTCCTCGTAGGGCTCCAGGTACCGCAGGTGCTCGCGAATCAGGGCCATCAAGGGCTCGCTGGGAGCCAGGCTACGGAGGGTAAGACGTACAGCGCTCTCCAAAGCAACCTCTGCCGGTCCCGGGCCCCGGACGCTCGAACCTCGGACGGAGACGTGGGCGCGCCGGGGAGCGTGGCTAGTGAGTGCGCGCGATTGACAGCCGCCGGCCCGGGGCGCGATCGTGCGTGCATGGGCAAGAGGGGGGTTGCGTGGGGGGCCGCCGCGCTGTTGGCGCTGGTGTCCGAGGCCGAAGCCGCGCCGGAGTGCACGGCACCGATCTTCGTCTGGGAGCTGCAGCTGGAGCAGGTCGCCGCGGACGAAGGCCAGCCGGACCTGCAGGCGATCGCGACGGCGCTCGGCACGCAGGCCACCTTGCGCGGCGGCTGGATCGACCCGGCCCGCCCGCGGGAGCCGGTGCGCATCGACCTGGTCGGCTCGACCGACGGCGTGGGCCTGACCGTGAGGGCGGAGCAGAGCGAATGATGCGCGCGTTGCTCGTGCTCGTGGCCCTGAGCGCCGGCTGCAAGCAGTCGCGCTGCGAGGACATCCAGGCCGCGCCCGTGGCTGGCCTCTACAAGGGCGGCGGCTCGCTCGGCGAAGATCGCCTGCTGCGCGTGGCCGTCGACACCAGCGGCAAGAAGGTCGTGCTGACGTACGCGATGATGGACGGCTCGCGCATCCGCGCGACGTACCGCATCGGCAAGAAGTCCAAGCAGCGCTAGCTCACCAGACATAGCGGAAGGTGAAGTGCGCGCGAACCTCGGAGGGTGAGCCCGAGCGCTGGCGTGAGCCGTCGGCGGCGCTCCACTGCAGGCGGTCCTGCTCCAGGTTCAGCGCGGCCAGCACGCCGGCGCCGAGGATCAGGTCGTCGCGGCCGGTGTAGTAGAGGCCCGCGCCGAGCCGCTGCGTGCGGTAGTCGAGCTCCAGCTTGGCGCCGTTCCGCACCGTCAGCGACTCGCGCGTGAGCTGGTACTCCGGCATCAGCGCGAGCGGCACCCCGAACGAGGCGGCGTCGAAGCTGAGCGCGAGCGCGAGCTCGACCGCGAAATCGTCGCGCGTCTCGTCCTGGCGGCGTGCGTCGCTGGCCGAGAACGGACGTAAGGTGCTCCTGGTACCGCGCAGCGTGACCGCAGTCTGCAGACCGAGCGAAGGCAAGATCGTCTGGGCGAAGTGAAAGGAGCCGAGCAGCTGCCGGTTGCGGCCGGGCGTCACCAGCAGCGCGAGGTTGGCTTCTTGCGCGGCCTCCACGATCGGCTTCACCTGCAGCTCGCTCTCGGTCGCGAGCCCACCGGCGAAGCGCACCGAGAGCTCGCTGCCGATCTGCGCGAAGCGGAACAAGCGCACCACGCCACCCAGCTGGAAGCCAGCGTCCAGCACCGCTCCCAGCTCGAACGCGGAGCTCGCGTCCAGGCCGGCCTTCACGGTTCCCGACGCGGTCGCGAACAGGCCGACGCACTCGTACAGCTTCACGCCTACGTCGAAGGCCTGCGTGAAGCCGGTGGCGCGCAGGTCACGCTTGCGACCGCGCGTGACGACGTCCGGGATGCGCAGGCTGGTGATGCCTTGGCGCGTGCCGAAGTGCGTGGTGATGAACGCACCCTCCGCCAGCAGCGGCGGTAGGTAGCGGTGGGTCGCGAGCGTGCGGCTCTCGGGGGCGAGGAACCAGTCGGCGCGAGCGACCGAGCACAACAACATCAGGGGCAGCACCAGCAGCAGCGTGAGTCTCATGGCGCCGGTCACTTTGCAGTCCGTGTGCCGTGCAGAAACCGCCCGGAAAACCAGCGAATTTCCCGGCGCGACGGCTGGGCACGTGTCCGGGCACGGCCCATACTCCCGCGATGCCGGAGAGCGCGTACCAGGGCTACACGTA
>DASUME010000020.1:0-4805 GCA_036277895.1 Polyangiales bacterium | reverse complement strand
GCCGGCGCTGCCACGCAGCTCGAGGCGCGCGAGGCCGTGCGCCAGGGCAGCTTCGACCTGGTGTACCTGGACCCGCCGTACAACCAGCACCGCTACCTGGGCAACTACCACGTCTGGGAGTCGCTGGTGCGCTGGGACAAGCCGGAGGTGTACGGCACCGCGATGAAGCGCGTGGACTGCAAGGAGTACAAGAGCGACTTCAACTCGCGCGTACGCATCGAGGGCGCGCTGCGCGAGATCGTGGACACCGTCGACGCGCGCTACTTGCTGGTGTCGTTCAACGACGAGGGCTACGTCGACCGCCACGCGATGATGGATCTGCTGCGCGAGCGCGGTGAGGTGGCAGGCATCGAGGTCGACTACAAGCGCTATGTCGGCGCGCAGATCGGCATCTACAACCCGCAGGGCGCGAAGGTGGGCCGCGTCAGCCACCTGCGCAACCGCGAGCGCCTGTTCCTGGTGGGCCCGGGCGCCAAGCGCATCCTCGCCAACCCCAACGCAGGCGAGCAGCTCGCCTGGTCGCAGTTCTAGGAGCGCTCGACCAGGCGATCGATCAGGAACTTCGACTTCTCGGTGGCCTCGTCGCTGAAGCTGCCGAAGAAGGCGCGCACCTCGTCGAACATCGCCGCGAAGCCCGCCTGATCGCGCGTGAGCAACAACGACTGAACCGTCGCAGCGGCCGAGAGGAACGCCGCCGTGATCTGCGCGGTGCGCGGGTTCTCCATCTCGATCGGTCCGTACAGCGCGGGGTCCTGCCCGAAGTGGCGAGCCGCCACGTACAGCTCCATCAGGTACGCAGGCGAAGTAAATTTGAGGCCTTCGCTCAGAGGCGCGCCGAGCCTCGCCAAGGTGAGGCCCAAGACCTGCGTCTGGTAGTGCGTCAGCACCTGCACCAGCGCCATCGCACGGTCGTGCTCCTCGGCGGTGGCCGAGGTGATCACGATGCCGCGCGCGCGGAACGTGGCCTCCACCCAGCTCGCCCACGCGTCGCCGCGCCCGCGGCACAGCACCACACGCTGGTTCTGAAAGTTGTGCACCCCGGGGCCGAACATGGGGTGGGTGCCGATCACGCTCGCCTTGGTGGCCGCGAGCATGGCCGCCATCGGCGCGCCCTTGATCGACGTGATGTCCATCAACAGACCGTGCTCGGGCACGTGGGGTCCGACCTCGCGGATCACCCGCTCGGTGATCGCGATCGGCACCGCGATCACGGTCACGTCCGCGCGCTGGGCCGCCTCGACCGCGCTGAGCTCGGTGTTCAGGTCCGCGACCAGTACCTCGTTTCCGAGCTCGAGGAACAAGTCGCACAGCCGCCGCCCGAGCCCGCCGAGCCCACCGATCACGGCGATCGTCTTGGGCTCGCTGTCGAGCGGCACACCCGCGCGCAGTGACGACTGGTACTCGCGGCTCGACCACATGATCAGCCGGAACAGCGACTCCACGAAGTCTGCAGACAGGCCGAGCTCGCCTGCGCGTTGCCGGCGCTGGTCGAGGATCGCGGCCTCGCGCACCGGATCGCGCACGCTCACGCCCTCGGCGCGCTTGGCTTGCGCCACCTCGTGCACGATCGCCATACGCTTCTGCATCAGCGCGAGGATCTCGGCATCGACCTGATCGATCTGCGCTCGCAGCGCGTCCAGCTGGGGTTTCGCCACCGGCTTGAGCTACTACGCCTCGCGAAACAAGCAAGTTTACGCGTGCGCCCGGACCCCGGCGTCGGGCGCGAGCGCGGCCTGGGCCAGCTGCCTGGCCTCGGCCCCACGCCCCAGCGCCCCGTAGCAGAGCGCGAGCACACTCAGGCACGCG
Source organism: Polyangiales bacterium (assembly GCA_036277895.1). Lineage (GTDB taxonomy): Bacteria > Myxococcota_A > Polyangia > Polyangiales > DASUME01 > DASUME01. The sequence continues at coordinate 2,999 of DASUME010000020.1, read as the reverse complement.
CGCTCCCCCACGGCATCGTGCGCCTGCCGCGCCAGCGACAGGGCGCGCAGGCCGGCGCGTACGGCCGACGTCAGCTCGTCGCTCGCGATCGCCAGCAGCGCCTGGGTCAGCACCAGCCGCGGACTCTCGCCCTCGCCGTTGGCCTCGTGGAGGCGCGCCAGGAGCAGCGACGCACCGTCGCGATCACCCTTCACCAGCAGCGTCACCGCGCGCAGCCGGTCCACGCTCGCGCCGTCTCGGCCGGCTGCGACCAGCAGCTCCACCGCGCGCTCCACCTCGTCGAAGTCACGCGCCAGGATCGCCTGCACCGCGCGCGCCCGCGCCTGCGCCGCCACGTCGATCGTGGGGCGCCGCAACGCGTCTTCCTTTGCGCGCGGCACCAACGGACCGGTGCCGGTGTGGCTCGGCTTGGGCGCCAGCTGGCGCTCGCTCAGCCGCTCCGCGATGCTCGCCGCCCGCGTGCGCGTGCCCTCCGAGGGATCGGCCTCGACCGCCGCTGCGGCCAGCCGCACACCGGAGCGTACGAAGCCGTGATGGCCGGCGCGCGCAGCCACGTCGAGGAACAGCTCCGCCGCCTCGCTGACGTTGCCGCCGCGCGCCAGGAAGTACGCCTTGGTGGCGCTCGCGAACTCCTGCTCCGCGGAGATGCGGCCGCGCAGCGCCTCGGCGACGTTGCGGTGTAGCTCGAGCGCGCGCGCCGGCGTCATCGCCGCGTGCACCACCTGGCGCATCGTCTCGGAGACCGCGGTGCCGCGCACGTCGGCGCGCGCCAAGCCGAGCCGGTCGAGCTCCTCGATCGCGCGTGCGAACGTCTCCTCCAGCAGGCCGTCCGCGGCCGCCACCTCCGCACACAGCGGGCGATCGTCGGCGTCGGGCACGGTGGCCAGCACCTCGAGCGCGCGCCGCAGCGGGGCTGCCAGCGCGTCGTAGCGCTCCTCCAGCAGCGTCTCCAGGTTGAGCGTGTTGAGCCGCCCCGCGGGCCCACGCCGCCAGCGGAACGCGCTCGTCTCCCACACCACGTCGCCCGCAGCGACCAGCACGCGCAGCGCCTCGGCCACCGCCTGCGGCGAGGTCCCGCCCATCGCGGCCGCGCGCCGCGCGATGTCGCTCGGCTGCTCGTCGCCGAGCATCGCGGCCGCCACCGTACGTGCCTCGATCGCAGACAGGCCGCGCACGCGCACCTCGGTCAGGCCGCCGCGCAGCGCCTCGGGCGGCTTGGCGTCGACCAGCAGCCGCATGATCAACAACAGGTCGGGACCACTCTCGCGCGCGGTCTCCGCGATCACCCCGATCGTGCCCGGATCGATCGCGGCCGTGGGATCGACGCTGATCAGCGCGCGCCGTCCGTCCTGCGCCGCGCGCAGCACGTACTGGCGCAGCGCCAGCACCGCGTCGCGCCTCGCCACGCCGTGCCCGGAGCGGATGGCGACCAGCGCCTGCAGCGCCGCGGCGTCGTCTGCCATCAGCATGCGCTCGGGTGCAGACTCGGCGGGCAGGCGCTGCAGCGCGTACATGAGCCCCGAGAGCGGCGCGAGCGAGGCGCCCAGCGCGCGCACGTCGATCCAGGCCGGCGGCGCGAGCTCACTCGCGATGCGCGCGATCCACTGGCCGATGCCGCAACCGTGCGGGCCTACCAGCAACACGCGGTGCCGGCCCGGGCTCTTGGCCAGCCGGCGCAGCGCCTCGAACTGCGCCTGGCCCTCGGCCGCGAACGGCGGCTTGTGCAGGTGCACCAGCGCGCGCGCGCACTCCGCACGACGCGGGAAGGCGCGATCGACCACGGTGCCGATGCTGGAGCCGACCGGGATCTCGCGCGCGAACAGGTACAGATTGGAAGATGCGGCGTGCGCGTTTCCGTCCAGCAGCACCTCGTGCGCGCCGGCCGCGTTGGCCAGGCCCTGCGCGCGGTCGAGCGCGTCGCCGATCCAGCTGCCGTCCTCCGCCGGAATACGGTCGAGGTTGCCGATCGCGATCCCGAACGAGAGCCCGCCGGCGTTGGTCTCCTCGCGCTCCACGTCGCGCACGGTGCTCAGGCACAGGTCGATCGCGCGCGACAGCTTGCTGACCGGCAGCGCGAACACGGCGCTCCCTCCGAGCTCGACCAACAGCTCGCCGTCTGCGCCGAGGAAGCGCTCGCGGCTCATGTCTCGCCAGCCGAGCGCGAACGCCATCGCTTCGCGACTCGCTTCGGCGGGCGGAGACCAGCGATGCCAGACGATGACTCGTTCCATAGCTACGGCGTCCGCTACCCGATGTATGACCAGCGTGCTTCGCCAAGAGTTTCACGACCACTCGACCTTGTAAAGTCACCCACCACCGCACCGGTTCAGGAGACAATCCATCCCCATGCTGCACAACGCGACCATCCTCATCACCGGCGGCGCGGGCTTCATCGGCACCGCGCTGACGCGGCGCCTGCTCGACGGGACCGGCAATCGCATCCGCATCTTCGACATCCTGCGCCGCAACGCCCTGCGCGAGGCGGGCCTGGACGAGCACCCGAACGTCGAGCTGGTGGTCGGCGACGTGTGCGACGCGCACGCCCTGCGCAAGGCCATGCAGGGCGTGCAATACGTCGTGCACATGGCGTCGATCGCCGGCGTGGACACGGTGCTCAAGCACCCCGTGCTGACCATGGAGGTCGCGCTGCAGGGCACCATGAACGCGCTGCGTGCGGCGGTGGACGCGGGCGGTGTGCGCCGGTTCCTCGACGTCTCCACCTCGGAGGTGTTCGGCAGCTACGCGTTCCGCGTGCGCGAGGCCGATGTGACCAGCTTGGGAGCGGTCGGCGAGGCGCGCTGGACCTACGCGGTGTCCAAGCTCGCCACCGAGCACCTGGCCCACAACTACTGGAAAGAGTACCAGCTGCCCGCGTGCTCGATCCGGCCGTTCAACATCTACGGCCCCGGTCAGGTGGGCGAGGGCGCGATCCACGCGTTCGTGGTGCGCGCGCTCCGGGGTGAGCCGCTTCACGTGCACAACGAGGGCGATCAGATTCG
>DASUME010000019.1:0-11504 GCA_036277895.1 Polyangiales bacterium | reverse complement strand
GTCGGAAGAGAACGGCGGGCACGACGTCGGGCCGACCCCCCACGAGCTGTTCGACGCGTCGCTCGCGGCCTGCAAGACGACCACCGCGCACTGGTACGCCAAGCGCGCGAACATGCCGCTCGAGAGCGTCGAGGTGAAGATCGAGCGCGACGACTCGCAGGAGCGGCAGGGCGTGTACAAGCTCAACGTCAGCCTCACCTACCACGGGCCGCTCACGGACGAGCAGCGCACCAAGCTGCACAGCGCCGTCACGCGTTGCCCGCTGCACAAGCTGATGACCACCACCGAGGTGATCATCGAGACCGCGCCGCTCTGAGCGCCGGCGCCTGGCGGCGGTTCCGCCAGCGCGAGCGCTGCAACGCGGCGACTTCACATCGAGGGGTTACGGAAGCGAACGTGCAGGAGGCGGGCTCGAGGAGAGCCCATGCACCGTTCGATCATCCCATTCATCGCGCTCGCGCTCGCCCACTGCGGCGACGGCGGCGAAGACTCCGAAGAAGTGTTGGCGCTGCGAGCACCGCCGGCGCGCGCGAGTGACCACGGCCCCATCGAGCTCGGCTCGAGCATGGAGACCGAGCTCTCGCGCGCGCAGGCCGTGCACACCTGGCAGCTCACGCTGCCCGCGGAGGCCGCGGTCACGCTGCGCACCGAAGCCAGCGTCGCCGCGCAGCCGGGCGATCGCGAGCTCGACACCGTGCTCGTGCTGCAGCGCATCGTCGACGGCCAGCCGCGCTGGCTGGCGCAGAACGACGACGTCGGCCGCTCGCGCTACTCGCGCATCGTGCGCACGCTGCCCGCGGGCAGCTACCAAGCGCAGGTGCACGGCTACTCCTCGAACGTACGCGGGCGCTTCGCGTTCGTGACCGCGTGCGTCGGCGCGGGTTGTCCGCTGCCGGAGCCGGGTTGCTTCTTCGGGGACACGTTCTCGGATCTGCGCTCCCATGCCACCCTGCGCGTCGCGAGCGAGACCTGGATCACGACCTCGGCGCAGCTCTCCGAACTGGAACGCACGCAGGTGATCGTTGCCGTGCAGCAGTCGTCGCACACGGACGTGACCACGATCGAGCAAGCGCTCGCGGTCGTCGATCAGCAGATGGTGCGGCGCATGGAGCTGCACGATCCCGGCGGCAGCGTGTACCTCGCGTTCGAGTACGGCGCGGGCGACAACTCGTACGGCGCGATCTTCGCGTCCGGCTTTCCCTCGGTGCTCGCGAGCATCCACGACGGGGACCTGCTGGCGTGCGCGCCGCATCCGTGACGCAGAAAAGGAAGCGCCCGCGAGACCGCCATCTCGCGGGCGCGAAGATTTGCGCCGTTGCCGTCGCGCTCAAGCAAGGAAGGAAAGCAGGAAGCCAAGGCGGGCAACGCCCCCGCCGATCCGGCTCCTCCTCAGCAACCGCGATGCCAGTGCGCCTGACGCGCCGCGCGCGCCTGGACGCCGCCGGCCAACTCGCCTGGATCGTTACGTTTCAGGTAGATGTCCAGGACTGGCGCGCGCACCGGCGCTGTCCCTGAACTCTGACATTCCTGTCCGTAGCCAGGACAGCCCAGGCACGCCGTTCAGGACGCCGCGGTGTCGAGCCACATGCGGTTGTCCATGGCGCGCTCGTCGCCGAGCGTCTCGAGGTACTCGCGCATCTGCGGGATGCTGGCGGTCAGCCGCTCGACATACTCGCGTGCGAGGAACAGCACGGTCGAGCGCTGGCTCGCGGTCACGGTGGCCGCAGCGGGCGCGCCCTGCAGCAGCGACATCTCGCCGAACACATCGCCTGCGCCGAGCGTGGCGAGCAGCACCTTCTGATCGCCGTCGCGCTTGGAGACGTCGACCGCGCCGTGCAGCAGCACGTACAGGCCGCGACCGGGCTCACCCTCCCGGATGAGGTCGGTGCCGGCGGCCATCTCGTGACCGACGAAGCGGCGCATCAGGTCGAGCTGCTGGGTGCGATCGAGCGGCCGGAACAGCGGCGCCGTGGCCATCAGGTTGTTGACCAGCCGCTCGCGCGTGAACTTGTCGATCGCCTTCGCGATCGTACTCGCGCCGCGCGAGGCCTGGCCCAGCGCGTCGACGTGGAACTCCAGCAGGTCGCAGGGCGACTGCGTGCGCACGAAGGCCGTGCGCGGGGTGCGGTTCCAGAGCGCCATCTCGCCGAACAGCGCGCCTTCGTGCAGGGTCGCGAGCGGCGTACGCGTGCCGCCGCTCTCGCGCACGACCTCGAGATCGCCGCGCGCGACCATGAAGAAGCTGTCGCCCGCCTCGCCCTGCGTGAGCACGGTCTCGCCGGCACGGCGGCGCACCAGGGTCACGGTCTGCAGCACCGCCGCGAAGTCGCCGCGCGAGAGCTCGCTCAGCAGCGGCAGCGGCGAGAGCCTGTCCGGGTAGTTCTGGCCAGCGCGCGTGAGGTCCCCGCCCACCGCTTCGGCCGCGCGCGCGAGCGCCTCGCCGCTCAGCTGCTGCATGCTCTCGAGCGGGCGCACCAGGGGCACGTCCTCGCTCGGCTGCAGCATGCGCACGCCGAGGCCGATCCGCCCCGAGTCGTTGGCGTACAGGTCCGCGACGCCGCGCACCAGCGGTGCGAGCGCGGGCTCCAGCGTGCTCAAGATCTTGATCGCGACCAGCGCCAGCAGCGGATAGCCCGCGTGCGAGGCGTGTCTCGCGAGCGTGGTGTACACGAGCGCGGCACGCTGCACCTGGCCGAGCGCCAGCAGCGAGTCCGCCACGCGCAAGCGCAGCACCAGGTGCTCGGGCTGGGTCTCCAGCGCGATCGTGAACAGAGCGAGGGCGCGCTCGAACTGCGACTCGGTCAGCGCGTGCTCCCCAGACAAGCGCGCCGTCAACACAGTGGATTGCACGATCGTCACTGTACAGGGCACCCGCGCCCGCTCGGAAGCCGAGAATCGCCAGACCTTGCCCGCTTATCGTACCTCCCCGAGCGTTGGAGTACACTGCCGGCAGGCAGAGCGAAATGGGCGTCGAATGCGCGAGCTGTGGGCAGGTCATCCCGTCGGGGCAGTTTCGCTGCGGCAGCTGCGGAGCCGTGCAACCGCGAGCAAGCTTCGATGATTACGGCGGCATGAGCGAGCTGAACGTGGAACCGGCACGCCCGGAGGCCAACCAGACGGGTGCGCATCGCGCCCTGGCGCCGGCCGTCGAACGTCGCGAAGCCGCCACCCCGGAGGCCGACGACACGGCGCGAGAGCCGGCGGTCCCGCGCGGCACCTTCGCGTCGGTGGTCCCGGAACCGGCCGCCGAAGAGCCTCCGGTCGCGGCGCCCGAGCCGCCCAAGCCGTCCAAGCCCGTCGTGCTCGCGCCCGAGCCGCAGCGCATCAAGAGCAACCGGCCTCCGCCACGCCCGCCGTACCTGGCGTCCGAGATCCTGAAGGAAGACCTCACGCCCACCGAGCCGGGTCGCAAGGCAGTCGACCTGATGCTGCACGTGGCGCCCGCGCTCGGTGCCGTAGCGGTGCTCAGCTCGGGCCTCCAGCGCACGGCGACGTGGGCCTCGCTGGCGGTGCTGGCAGCGCTGTTCTTGCTGACGCGGTTCGAGCTCGCCTACATGCTGCAGGCGACGCTGGTGGCCGGGCTCGGCGGCCTCGCACTGGCCGCCACCGCGTCCGCGCGCGTGGCGCTGGGAGGTGGGGGCGATGGACCGATCCTCGCCGCGGCCTGCGCCCTGCTCCCGGCCGCCCTGCTCTACCGTGCCTGGTTTCGGGCTGCATACACCGCGCGCGTGCTCGTCGCGCTGGCGCTGGTCCTGGCGGTGACGTGGGCCACCTGGACCAGCCACCGCAACCTGCTCTCGCTGGAGTTCGACTGGCAGTCGTGGGTGCCGGCGTTGTCCTGGTACGTGTTCGGCATCCTGTGCCTGCTCTCGCTGCTCGCGTTCATGAGCGACGAGACCACCGGCGGCTGCGACGTGTGGGCGCTCGGGTTGTGGGTCTGGTACGGCCTGTTCGCGTGCGCGCGCTTCGCGCTGGAGGGCGGCTTCGAGGCGCAGCCCCAGCAGCCGAGCTTCCAGACGCTCGGCTTGCTCGAGCCCGCCCTGGCGGCTCCGACATCGGTCGCGCTAGCGCAGCTGTTCGCGCGCTTCTTCGCAGCCAAGCGCCACTAGCTCGACGGCTAGGGAAGTCTGCGTGGCCAGGCGGCCAACAGCACCACCAGACAAACCTGGCCCTTCTTGTCGGAGGCCTGGCCGACGCCGGCGTCCGTAAACTCGCGGCGGCCGAGCGCCATGCGGTGTGAGGGGCTGTCGAGCAGCGCCTGGAAGGCGCGGTCCGATGACTCGGCGCGCGCCAGCACCTCACCGACGTGGCGCGCGCTGATGTGCTCGCGCTTGAGCCGCAGCTCCGGATCTTCGCCCTCGACGCGATGCGAGAGCCGGCCGAGCTCGCAGATGCGTGCGGCATGGCGCCGTGCGCTGACCGCGAGCAGCTGGTTGTCGCGCAGCTCGCCGAGCCCCTGATCGTGGCGGTAGCTGGTGAGCTGCGCGAGCACTGCCTCGCCCGAGCGCATGCGGGTGCCGCCGGTGTCACCCGCAGCGACCGGAGCAGCGATGGCGCTCTCGCCCAACATGAGCTCGGCGATCGGACGCGGCCCGCCCGCGTTCTCCGCCACCAGCTGCACGCGCCGAAAGTCGCCCTCGGGCATGAGCACGCTCTTGCTCGTGATCGGCACGCGCGTGAGCTCACCTTGCGCCGACTCGAACACCAACACCGGGGCACGAAAGCCCGGCTCCAGCGCGATCTGCAGCGCGTCGCCCACGCGCGTGACGCTGCCTCCGCGCCGCGAGGCCAGCACCAGCCGACGCTCTTCGCTGCGCGCCTCGCCGCACACCAGGCTGCCGTCGCCGTCGAGCTTCACCAGCCAGTCGGTGAGCTCGTCGTCGCCGGAGCCTTCGCGCGCGTGCACGGCCACGCCATCGAAGCCGTGCGCGCGCGCCTGGCGGAGCAGGTCGGCCCCGCGGATCGGCTCGCCCTTCAGCAGCAACGACGCGGCTGTCTCCGCGAGCGCGTCCTCCTCACGGCAAGGCAACGCCTGCGCGATCGAGACGCTGAACAACAGTCCACACGCGATCCCCCATCGCATGCGGCCCATCGTACCTCAACCGCGGTAGCTCAGGAGCGGTAGCCGGCGTTCACGTCGATGTAGCGGTGGCCGATGTCGCAGGTCAGGTAGCTGGCGCTGCCGGGGCCCGGGCCGACCTCGACGCGGATGCTGTAGCGGGGACCGGCCATGATCTTTTGGGCAGGCCCCTCCGCCGAGGCGCCGAGGCCCAGCCCGTCGCGCACGATGTAGACGTCGTCGATTGCGATGTTCACCACGTCTGGGTCGAACTCCACGCCCGCCATGCCGGCGGCGGAGAGGATGCGGCCCCAGTTGGCGTCCTTGCCGTGCATCGCCGTCTTCACGAGCAAGCTGGTGGCGATACGCTGCGCGATCACGCGCGCGTCGAAGTCGCTCTCGGTGCCGCTGACGATCACCTCGGCCACGTGCTCCGCACCCTCGCCGTCGGCGACGATCTGCTCGGCCAGCTCGCGCAGCACCTCGGCCAGCCCGCGCTCGAAGGACGCGCTGTCCGGCGAGCCATCCGCGATGCGCGCACCCGTCTTGCCGGACGCCATCGCGAGCACCATGTCGTTGGTGCTCGTCTCACCGTCGACGGTGGCGATGTTGAAGCTGTGGTCGGCCGCCATGCGCAGCGCGCCCTTGAGCAACGCCGTGGACACGTTCGCGTCCGTGAACACGAACGCCAGCGTGGTCGCCATGCGCGGGTGGATCATGCCCGCCCCCTTGGCCACACCGAGCAGCGAGATCTGCGCGCCGCCGATCGCGACCTGGCGGAACGCGGTCTTCTGCGCCTTGTCCGTGGTCATGATCGCCTGCGCGAAGTCGCCCGAGCCGCTCTCCGAGAGCGCGGCCACGAGTGGCTTGGCCGCGGCCACGATCTTCTCCGCGGGCAGCAGCTGTCCGATCACTCCCGTCGAGGACGGCAGCACCTGCTCGGGCGGCAGCCCAAGCGCCTCCGCGACCGCAGCGCTCGAGCGCAGCGCGGCCTCGAAGCCGGGCTTGCCGGTACAGGCGTTGGCGTTGCCGCTGTTGACGAGCACCGCCGCGATCTTGCCGCCGCTGATGCGCTCGCGCGCGATGCGCACCGGTGCGGCCTGCACCAGGTTCTCGGTGAACACCGCCGCCACCGCGACGGGCGCGTCGGCGACCGCCAGGGCGAGGTCCGGCAAGCCAGTCTTCTTGATGCCCGCCGCCACACCCGCGAAGCGGAACCCAGGGATCTCGTGCGCGCGCTCTGCCATGCGCCCGAAGATGCCTGGTCTATAGAGCGCGTCAACCCGTAGTGGGCGGCGAACCCACGCTCAGCCGCCGGTGGCGGCGAGGTCTTCCTTCATGTGGCAGTTCTTGTACTTCTTGCCGCTGCCGCAGTGGCACGGATCGTTGCGGCCGATCTTCGGCGCCTCGCGGCGTAGCTGCGGGACCTGCTGCGCTGCGCGCGCGCGCGCCGCGGCCTCGCCGGCCTGACGTGCGCGCACCTGCATGTCCGCGATCTGCGCCGCCGCGTTCGCCGGCTGGGCTGCCGCCTGACGGGGTGCCTGCTGCTGCGGCGCCTGTTGGCCCCCCTGCATCGCGAGCAGCCGGCGCGCCTGCGCCTGCAGCGCCGCCTGCTGCGCCATCGCCGAGTGACGCGCGGCGATCATCACGCGCTGCGGCTGCGCCGGTGCTTGCTCTTGCACGGGCGCTTGCGGCGCGGCCGGCGCTTCGCCCGGATGCTCCGCCTGGATCGCGCGCTGACGCGCCTCGACCTGACGACGACGCTGCGCCTCCGCCTCGGCGACCTCACGCTCGGTCAGCCGCTGCACGCCGAACAGCTTCTCCACCACGGAGGCCTTGGTGTTCTGCAGCGTCTGCACGAACAGGTCGTAGCCCTCGCGCTTGTACTCCTTCTTGGGATCACGCTGGCCGTAGCCGCGAAGCCCGATACCGTCGCGCAGGTGATCCATGTGGCCGAGGTGCTCCAGCCACTGCTTGTCGATCTCCTGCAGGAACAGCGTGCGGAACAGACGCAGGAACTGCGTGCTGGAGAAGTCCTGCTCCTTCTTCTTCAGCGCCGCCTCGGCCTCCGTGTAGAGCAGCGTGGCGATCTCCAGGCTGTCGGTCTGGCGCGTGACCTTCTCGTCCGCCTTCAGCCCGAACTGCTCCTGGTAAGCCGTGATCAGGCCCTTGGTGTCCCAGTCTTCCCAGTGCTTCTTGGGCGGACACGCACGCTCGACCATGAAGCCGATGATCTCGTCCAGCACGTCGAGCAGGCGCTCCTGCTGCTCGGTCATCGCCAGCGCGACCTCGCGCTCGATGCGCTCGTAGGCCTTGGCCGGGTCCTTCTTCACGTCGTCCAGCGAGACGACGCAGCCGAACCAGGTGTAGATGTCGCGCTCCAGCGGCTCCACGCGCAGCTCGCCGAGCTCCGCCAGCTCCATCTTCATCACGCGCTCGCGGTAGGCCGCGATCTGCTCGGGCTGCGCGTCGTCGGGCGGCAGCACCGCGCCGTGCACGCGCACCATGTCCTTGAGCGTGGGCCGCACGTGCTCCAGCAGCTCGGGGCTCGGGCCGTCCTTGGCCAGCAACTCGGGCTTGACGCCACGCTTGAGCTCGTCCTCGGTGGGCACACTCTGGTAGTGCCCCTCCAGGACCTGACGGCGCAGCGCGTAGATGCTCTTGCGCTGCTGGTTCATCACGTCGTCGTACTCGAGCAGGTGCTTGCGGATGTCGAAGTTGCGTTCTTCGACCTTCTTCTGCGCGTTCTCGACCGCACGCGTGACCCACGGGTGCTCGATCGGAACGTCCTCTTCCATGCCGAGCCGATCCATCAGCAGCTGCACGCGCTCGCCCGCGAAGATGCGCATCAGGTCGTCTTCGAGTGACAGGAAGAAGCGCGAGCTGCCCGGATCACCCTGGCGGCCGGCGCGACCACGCAGCTGGTTGTCGATACGGCGCGACTCGTGGCGCTCGGTGCCGAGGATGTGCAGCCCCCCCGCGGCGAGCACTTCCTTCTTCTCGGACTCGCACTGCGCCTTGTAGCGCAGCGTCTCCTCTTGCACGCGCGCCTCGAGCGCATCCGCGTCTGCGCGCAGGGCTTCGTCCGCGCCCTGCAGAACCTCGTAGCGCGCGATCATCTCCGCGTTGCCGCCGAGCAAGATGTCGGTACCGCGACCGGCCATGTTGGTGGCGACGGTGACCGCGCCCTTGCGGCCGGCCTGCGCGACCACGTACGCCTCGCGCTCGTGCTGCTTGGCGCTCAGCACGTTGTGCGGGATGCCCTTCTTCTCGAGCATGCGCGAGAGCGCCTCGCTCTTCTCGACGCTGGTGGTGCCGACCAGCGTGGGCTGCCCGCGCGTGCGGCACTCCTCGATGTCCTTGACCACCGCCTTGAACTTCTCGCGCTCGGTCTTGTAGACCAAGTCCTCGGAGTCCTTGCGCGTGATGTCCCGGTTGGTCGGGATCACGACCACGTCGAGGCTGTAGATCTTCTGGAACTCGGATGCCTCGGTGTCCGCGGTGCCGGTCATGCCCGAGAGCTTCTTGTAGAGCCGGAACAGGTTCTGGAACGAGATCGTCGCCAGCGTGCGGCTCTCGTCCTGGATCGGCACGTGCTCCTTGGCCTCGATCGCCTGGTGCAGGCCCTCCGACCAGCGGCGGCCCGACAGCGTGCGGCCCGTGAACTCGTCGATGATCACGACCTTGCCGTCGGTGGTCACCATGTACTGCTGATCGCGCTTGTACAGCGTGTGCGCGCGCATCGACTGGTTGAGGATGTGCAGCGACTCCAGGTTGACCGGCTCGTACAGGTTCTCGACCTGCGTCACGCCGCGCTGCATCAGCAGCTTCTGCGACTGCACGATGCCGTCTTCGGTCAGCGTGACCTGGTGCGCCTTCTCGTCGACGACGTAGTGCTCGTCCTTGCGCAGCTTCGGCACGATCTCGCTGATCACCGAGTACTTCTCGCTCGCGGTCTCGCCCGGTCCGCTGATGATCAACGGCGTGCGCGCCTCGTCGACCAGGATCGAGTCCACCTCATCCACGATCGCGAAGTTCAGCGGGCGCTGCGCGTAGTCGTAGATGCTGAACTTCATGTTGTCGCGCAGGTAGTCGAAGCCGAACTCGTTGTTCTGGCCGTAGGTGATGTCGCTGCGGTACGCGCGCTTCTTGGCGGCGTCGCGCTGCTGCGGCACCACCACCCCCCAGCTCAGCCCCATCCAGTTGTAGAGCCGGCCCATCCACTCGGCGTCGCGCTTGGCGAGGTAGTCGTTGACCGTGACCACGTGCACGCCCTTGCCCTCGAGCGCGTTCAAGTAGCAAGGCAGCGTGGCGACCAGCGTCTTGCCCTCGCCGGTCTTCATCTCCGCGATCTTGCCCTCGTGCAGGACCATGCCGCCGATCAGCTGCACGTCGTAGTGGCGCATGCCCAGCGCGCGCTTGCTCGCCTCGCGCAGCGCAGCAAAGGCGTCGAACTTGAGGTCCTCGAGCGTCGCTCCGTTGGCCAGCTGCTGCTTGAACTCGGCGGTCTTGGCCTTCAGCTGATCGTCGCTCAGCGCAGCCATCGCGGTCTCGCGCGAGTTGATCGCTTCGACCATCGGACGGAGGCGCTTGATCTCGCGCTCGTGCTTGGTGCCGAAGACCTTCTTGAGAGCGAACTGAAACATCGGTTTCCTTCGTCGAAGCGGGCGGTTTCTCCGCACGCGAGCAAAGCCAAGTCCACGCGGGTCGGCGCTCGCGCGCGCCTTTCTCACAAACCGAGGGGCCGAATCTAAGTCCTGCCCCCATCCTTCGCAACGCTCCCTGCGCGACGCTTCGGCAAACCCCGCACCGGGGGTCAGAACCAGAGTGATTTCGCCGCGATCAAGAGGGCACCCGCGAGGAAGGCCGCCGCCACTGCGAGGCCCATCAGCAACACCATGGCACGCGCATTGATTCGCTCGCGAGGGGGGCTCTGCCCCTGCTCGTCCGCGCCATCCACCCGCGCTTGGTCCAGGATCGCCTGAGCCTGGTCGACTGCCAAGAATCCTCGCCGCGTGATCGACAGCGCGATCAACCAGGCGCTCAGGGCCAAGGCGCCTGCCACACCGTAGCGCATGCGCACCTTTGTACGTTCGAGCCGCGCAAGCTGCGCCGGTCGCCCACTGGCCGGCAGCGGGACCTGGGCTCGGAGTGCTTCGGCCGGGGCGAGGAGAAAGGCCGCGGCCGCCCGAGGATCCGCCCGCGCGAAGTCCGGCAGGTCCTCGGCCCAGCGCTCTGTCCCGTCGGGCTCGTGCGAGGACGCGAGCGCGCGCGCGAGCTCGATCACGGCCTGTTCGTCCTCGCGCTCACGCGCAAACACCATCCGACCACCCGCCCCTTCGGACGAGAAGCGATCGGCGCGCGCCTGGAGCCGAACCAGACCCGGCGGCAGTTGACCGAGGTCGCGCAGCGAGAAGCTCGCGTGGTCCGTCGCCCGCGTGGCGCGCCAGCGTCCCGCTACGAACGCGTCGAGCGTCACCGCCGAGCGCCCCGGGGGGAAGCCGAGCGTGTACGCGCCACCAAAGGCGCTGCCTCCGGTGATCGCGACTTCCCCCAGCGCGATCGGCAGCCGCAAGGCGCGCTCGGCCACCGGGCTGCCGCCACGCCGGGCCTCGAACGTGACCTCGGCCTCGGGTCCATGCGCCGTGAGCACGAACGTCAGCAGGCCTTCACTTGGTTCGTTCGGCGCCCTGTCGACGCTGACGTTCGCCCCGCGCACCTTGACCGCCGCCGCTGGCACACCCACCCAGAGCACGATCGTGCACGGCACCTCCGGCACGCAGGCGCCGCCTACCACGCGCGGCAGCAAGCGGTCTGGCGCGGGTTGGTCGCCGAGCGCGCGCACGCGGCCGAGTGAGTATTGCTGCAGCGGTCCTGCCTCGTGCGGCGACAGCGCTTCGGGGGAGGCATTCGTGCGCACGCGCAGCGCACGCCTGACGGTCAGCGGCACGCCCTCGTGCTCCGCGCTTGCGACCAAGAACTGATCGCGCTGCCCCACGGCCTGGAACACACCGTCCAGCGTATCGAGCGCGGTCGGCCGTAGCGGCCTGGGCCGTGCGGAGGGCATCAGCTCGCGGCCGGCCTCGTCCACCGCCTTGAGCATGACCTCGGGCGTGACCAGCCGTGGTCCCTCGAGCGCGTCGAGGTCGCAGAACACCAGCGCACGGACCGCGAACGGCTCGCCGGGGCGGACCTCCGGAGGCGCCGCCAGCTGCAGATCGCAGTCGATGTCGACCCGCTCGACCGAGTACAGCGCGTACAGCGCGACCACGGCGGACAGCGTGGCGAACACGCGCAGCGCGCGCAGGAAGACGCCATTTCGTGGCGCACCTTGCGGATCGTTCTCGGCATCCTCGTCCGTTCGCGGTGTCGACAAGCGGGATGTCCTGTCTTAACGTTCCCGGCTGGAGCGCCCGAGGAGATCAGTCATGGGGCAGGCAGTCCA
>DASUME010000018.1:0-4324 GCA_036277895.1 Polyangiales bacterium | reverse complement strand
GTCATATTCGAGAGAATTCGAAGGCACTCCCCGACCCGAGGCTTGAGGCGATACTGCAGGCCTCGTTGACGCCCGCCGCTTGATGCCGCCAGACCAGCGAATGCCCTTTCGACCCTGCTCGACCAGGATCAACGTCGCCTGTGGACATCCGCGGAGGGAAGGTCGGCTTTCAGGTCTTCAAAGGTCTGCTGTCGCTCCCGATCCCGCTCGGACAGCGCACGCACCTGATCCCGTTGCTCGGCTACGAGCACATTCGCGTCGACACCTCGGGCGAGACTCTGGGCCACGACGGAAACCTGCACGCTGCGACGTTCGGTCTCAGCCTCGCACACCGGTTCAACGATCGCTGGACCGGCATCGTCGGAGGCACGACCGGCCCGGCGTCGAACGTCGCCGGAGAGCTCTCGAGCCACGACCTGTTCTGGACGCTCAACGCGCTCGCGCTCTACACGTCGAGCCCAGCGTTCACGTTCGGCTTCGGCGGCAGCTACGATCAGCGACTCGGCATGCCGTTGCCCGTGCCGCTGCTCTCGTTGCGCTGGGAGCCCACCGGCAAGTTCTCGATCCGCGGCACCGCGCCGTCGGCGCTCTACGTCTCGGTGCGCCCGTTGCGCGCGCTCACCTTGCAGCTGACTGCATCGCTCGGCGGACAGCGCTATCACCTGAGCAACCGCGAGTACGACGGCACCGACACGCGGCTCGCGTACTCGCTCGTCAAGCTCGGCGGCGGCACACGGATCCACTTCGGCGAGAAGGTCCACCTGGAGCTGCTCGCCGGCTACCTGGTCGCGAGGCGCTTCGAGAAGATCGTCGACGACGACTCCCAGGGCAAAGACTTCCTGCCTCCAGGCGCGTTCTTCGGCGGCAGCCTCTGGTTCGGGCAAGGCGGCTGGACGCGCCCATTCGAGGCGCCACGATGAGCGTGCTCGTCGTCGGCACCCACGTCGAGCTGTTCGCGATCGCTCGCAATGCAGACCTCCGTGCAGTCGTGAAGTCCTGAGCGGTACGGAGAAAGCGCGCGAGCGCCTCCGTATATGCGTGAACTC
The DNA here is from genome assembly GCA_036277895.1 of Polyangiales bacterium. Taxonomy (GTDB): domain Bacteria; phylum Myxococcota_A; class Polyangia; order Polyangiales; family DASUME01; genus DASUME01. The sequence continues at coordinate 3,278 of DASUME010000018.1, read as the reverse complement.
TCACGAGGCGGGCATGCAGAACGTCGGTGAAGGCAGCTTGCGGGGTTGGTGCTTCGCGGCGGTGCTCCTCAGCGCTGCTTGCTCCAATGTGGACTCCGACTTGGAGCCGCACTTGATCCTGGGGCTCGCTGCGCGGCAGCCCGATGATCCGGATGCCGGCCGGCTCGTGTTCGTACAGAGCCGCGGGGCAGACCATCTCCTGCTCGAGAGCACGTCGGCGGTGCACGCGCGGGCGGGCTCGGAAGTGCTCGTCACGGCCTCCTGCGAGAGTGTGGCGACCACAGGCACTCTGCAGTACTTCCGCGTCTACTCGCCCGCAGCGGAGAGCCTGCTGTTTGCGGCCCTGATCGACATCACGACCGAGCTGGACGCGGCCGTTGCGACCAACGCGGATGCGAGCGCTTGCCAGCAAGGGCGGGTGCTGATCACGCGCTCGTTGATCGTGAGTCGCGAGCTCGGGGAGCTCACGCCTGGCTTCGTACCAAGCGCGGGCCTCGACGCGGGCCTGGACGCGGCCGTCTCAGAGGATGATGCCGCCGCGCCGATCGTGGAGGAGCCGTGAAGAAATATCTGCTGCTCGCCGGCTTCTTCTGGATCGGTGGCGCACAGAGCGCCGAGGCTCAAGCGTGCACCAAAGCCGATGTGGAGGCCCTGGCCAAGCTCGCAGCGAAGTTGAGCGCCGAGCTCGAGCCGGTCGCGGATGCCGAGTTCGACACCTTCGCATGCAACGACGAATCGGTGCTGTGCCTTGGCGTCGATGGAGCTCCACTGCTGACCGAGTCCGGAAGGCGGGACACCGTGCCCGCTATCCTGATGGCCGGGACGGCGTTTCAAGTGCTGGCAGTGTCCAGGCAGAACGATCGCGGGACGGCGTCGCTCAGCATCAGGAGTGTGGCGAGTGCCGACACGCTTACGCGCATACCCGCCCCTGCGCAGGACGCACCCGCAACAGCGAAGCTCTCGGCCTCGATAGACTGTCAGTTCACAGAGCGGCAGCTTGGGTGGCTCGACCGCTGGCAAGCGAGCTTCGCCTATCGCCTGCTGTTGCTTGGACATGAGCCCCCGACGGGGAGCGGACGCCAGTTCATGTCTGCTTGGGAAGCCTGGCTCGATGGCGCCAAGGACCTCGGACCGTCGATCATTCACGAGCAGAAGTCGGTCGAGGTTGCCAGCGGTCTCCAGCTTCGCGTTTCGTATCGACGCACGGGTGGACTGGCGCAGGCGACGCGGACCTACGAGATCGAGATCGACAACGGCCGCTACTACGTCGACTTCGGGATCATGGCGCCGGTCGTCTTCGGGGGAGACCGCAGCTTCTACGAGCGTGTCGATCTCGGCACGGGTGAGCGCAGGATCGCAGTCGACAAGGACGTTCGCTTCAGCGCCGCCGCGATGATCGAGTTCTTCCCTTTCGGCGGCAGAGCACGCAACCGCTACTGGTTCTACGAGGGCCCGAATCGTCGCTCGTTTTCCAGCTTGGTCGGCTTCCAGCTCGGGACATCGATCGCGCAGCCGGCGAAGGAGTTCTACGTGGGCCTGTCGCTGGAGCCGATTGCGGGTCTGAGTGTCGGCGTTGGCGTTGCCGCGATCAAGGGCAAGGACTTCCCGAAGGGCATCGACGATCGCGACTACATCCCGAGGGGCGACAGCGTGCAGCTGCGTGAGCGTTACCTAGCGCATCCCTATCTCGGGTTCACGGTCTCTGCGGAGCTGCTGAAGACGCTCGCGTCTGTGCGCGCGACCGGCACGGTCCTCTAACGCGTGAAGTGTTCTGTAAGGAGGCAACGATGATGACCGTTGAAGAGGAAGTCGGGCGTGCACCTGTATCGTCGAGCGTCGACCAGCAGTTGGCGTCGACCGGCTTTGCACAGGTGATCGTTGTCTTGAATCAGACTCGACTCAGTACCAAGAGCCGAAACACGTTCTCGTCGAGCTTCTCCGTGCCGGAGACGAGCCTCGATGCAGCGCTCGTCCGTCACGCGCTTGCGCGTCGCGGCGGCACGTCTTCGTTGCGCGCGTCTGCTAGCAAGTCGCTGGAGGCGCCGGCCTACCGTGAGTACCCGAACCTCGGCGTCGCGCTCGGATACATCGAGCAGCAAGGGCTGAAGACCCTGCGGCAATCGAAGGACGTCGTCCAGGTCTTTGCGGCCCCTCCGATCAGCCTGATTCGTCCGGCGTCTCGCGCGGCGGCCACCGAGGTCGCGAAGATCACCTGGGGCATCGACCGCATGGGGGTTCCTCGACTTTGGAACCAGGGCATCACCGGCAAGGGCATTCGTGTCGGGCACCTCGACACGGGCGCAGATGGTGAACACCCAGCGTTGCGCGGCGCGTTCGCCGACTTTGCAAACTTCGACGATCTCGGGCGAGAGCGGCGCGTACGTCCCTACGACACGGACGACCATGGAACGCACACCGCGGGAACGATCGCAGGGCGTGCTGTGAAGGGCAGACGTATCGGGGTCGCGCCGGAGGCGATGCTCGTCAGCGGAATCGTGATCGAGGGAGGAAACGTCATCGCGCGCGTGCTCGGAGGCATGGACTGGGCGTTGGGCCTGGGGATCAAGGTGCTCAGCATGTCGCTCGGGTTCCGAGGCTACGTGGAAGACTTTCGTGTGCTGACGAGCATCGTTCGCAGCCGGGGTGTGCTGCCGGTCTTCGCCGTTGGCAACGAGGGGGCGGGCACCAGTCGGTCGCCCGGCAACTATCCGGAGGCGCTCAGCGTGGGCGCGTCAGACCGCAAGGACTTCGTCGCTGAGTTCTCCGGAAGTCAGACGCTTCCGATCGGCCGCTGCCCGAAGCTGGTCGCGCCAGGTGTGGATGTGGTGTCCGCGATGCCTGGCGGCGGGTATCAGGAGATGGACGGCTCGTCGATGGCTACACCACACATTGCCGGACTAGCCGCGCTGCTCTTCCAAGCGAAGCCTTCCGCGACACCGGATGAAGTCGAAGCGGCGATCATCGGGTCGGCCCAGCGCAGCAAGCGCATGCGCGAAGAGCGAGCGGGAGCGGGTCTCCCCGACGCGGTGCGAGCCTTCGAGCTCCTCACTGGCAAGACGCTCCAGCCGCCCGTGAAGGTCAGCACACGAAAGAAGGCCACCCGGAAGAAAGCCGCGACACCGGCCAAAAAGCGTAAGGCATCGAAGTAGTTCGCCTGTCTTGGCTCGAGAGCCGAGCACGCCGCTGGCGTTCCTCGACCACGCTCGACCTGCGTTTGGAAAGCGGGCAGGCTAAGGGAACGCCATGCCGGCATCCATCGACCCAAGACTCGAGGCGAT
>DASUME010000017.1:0-9826 GCA_036277895.1 Polyangiales bacterium | reverse complement strand
CTGAGCGCGAACGCGAGCGAAGCGCGAGCCCGCGGAGGGGTGGGCCCCCGCCGGCTTTGCCGGTGGGGCGGGGAGGGCGCGTGCCCTCCCCGGTTCGTTAAAACGCGTAGACGAAGTTCGGGCAGAGCAGGACGAGCTGGTTGAGCTTGATCTCGGCCGAGGCGCCGAACTCTTCGGCGCGGATCTTGTGGAACTGCCAGCCGATCTCCGCGTTGACGCCCAGGTGCTGCGTGAAGAACCAGTTGGCTCCCGCCGCTAGCCCGACCGTGAAGCCGGCCTTGCCGTTGACCTCGCCCGCGGCGGGCAGCTGGATGTCGCCGGGCACCGTCAGGCCGATCGGCAGCGTGCCGTAGACCTCGAGCGGGATGTTGTTGAAGGCGTAGCGGCCGCGCGGCTTCACCACCAGGTCCCAGAGCAGCGTGCGGTCGGTGGACGTGTCCGCCTTGAACCAGAGCAGCCGCATCTCGCCGCCGATCGAAAAGTACTCGTGCAGCACGTAGTCGACGCCACCCTGGATGCCGATCGTCGGGTCCGCATCGATGCCGCCGAAGTCCTCCACCTGCACCTCACCGCCGACCGCGACCTGGAAGCCGCCGTAGACGCGCAGCGGGCCGACCTCGCCCACTTGCTTGCGGGTCCGGATCTGCGGTTCGTCACGGTCACGAGGCGGTGCCTTGCGCGCAGGCAGGTCGACGCGGATGTCGCCCGCCTCCGGGTCTTCTTGGGCGGCTGCGTGGGTGCTTACGGCGGCCACCATCAGCGCGGCGAGCAGGGCCGTCTTCGTCGTCCTGAGCATCTCGACTCCTGTGCGGTTGGGTAAGCGCGAGGGTACACGCACACTCCGATTGAGCAATCGAGCGGACCGCGAATGTTTTCCAGCGTGTTGCCTTACAGACCGGCATGTTCTGCCCAAGTGATCTGGCCAACGTGGCCATGCTCCTCACAAGGGGGTGCATGCAATCTTGCTCGCCAAGCCGCCCGATGCGAGTAGGAACCCCCCGGCGGCTCATGCCATGTTCCGCCGCGCATGGGCGCCGCCCCGGGGACCTGAAGGCTAGCCGAATGAACAGACTCACCTTTTGGCGACTGATCAGCAGCCTCTGCTTGCTCGGCGCAGGCTGCGCAGAGAGCGCGATCCCGTCCGACGGAGAGCCGGCGGATCCGAGCACCGACTCGACCGGCAAGAGCGACGGCCTCGACGCCGCTGCGGACGCGGAGCTGGCGCCGCGGGATAGCGGCACGCCCCGTCGCGATGCCACCACCTCGACCGAGCAGCCCGTCGATGCGGGCGACGCCGGACGCACTGCTCTCGCCGATGGCGGGCTCGACGCGAGTCGTCCGGACGCGGGCCGCGACGCCACCGTGCAGGACACCGGCACTGGCCCCATCGCGTGCTCCAATGGCCAGACCACCTGCGGCAGCGCTTGCGTCACGCTCGCGACCGACGTGAACAACTGCGGCGGCTGCGGCACCAAGTGCGCGAGCGGGCAGACCTGCCAGGCCAACCAGTGCACCGGCGGCGAGCCGCAGTTCAACGTGCCCTCGGGCTGCACCAAGAAGACGCTCAACAACCACGGCTACGCGTTCTGCACGAGCACCCGCGGCTGGCGCGACGCGCGCACCGCGTGCCTCGACGTGGGCCTCGACCTCGCCATCGTCACCGACAAGGCCGAGAGCGACTTCATCAAGGCCAACGGCGACTCCTGGATCGCCGTCAACGACCGCAACACCGAGGGCAGCTACAAGCACGTCATCCCGGGAAACCGCGACCGCACCGACGGCGCCACTGCCACCTACTTCAACTGGAAGCTCGGCGAGCCCAACAACGACAAGACCTGCGACGGCTTCTCGATCCCGGTCGTGGGCTGCTTCGGCTCCAGCACCGACGAGGACTGCACCGTGATCTACGCCGACGGCGGCTGGAACGACGGCGCGTGCGAAGAGCGCAGGAACTTCGTCTGCGAGACCTACTGAGCGCGCTCAGATCAGGATCGGCGGCACCGTGAAGCAGGTGATCGTGGTGCTGAACTTGAAGTTCGACGCCGTGGTGTGACGCTCCGCGTGGAAGATGTCCATCCGGTACGTCTTGCCCTTCTCGATGCCGAGCTTGGTCGCCTGCGCATCGAAGTCGATCGTGCCGGGCAGTGCCGAGTGCAGGCCACCGAGGTCGAGCGCCAGCCGGTCGTTGACGAAGATCCAGAGATCGTCGTCGCCCATGAAGTCGAAGACCTCGCCGCCCTTGTACGTGAACGTGGCGGCGATCTGGGTCGTGAAGTGGAAGTTGTGGCCGGAGCTCTCGAAGTCGCCGAAGCCCTCGCCGTCGATCGGGAAGAACGCGCTGCTGGAGTAGCTGTACTCGCCGGCCGGGTTGCTCGCCTGGTTCGGGATCGTCACCGCGATCGGCTGGTTCACGCCGGGCACGTCGCGGTACCACTGATCGAACGTGGTCTTGCTGGTGACCTGGCCCTTGGCGTCGGCGAACACCGGCAGGTGCTGCGCGTCGAGCCGTTCGGCGACGATGCCCTCGGTGCCGCTGCCCTCGAAGGTCTCGAAGTCCTTGCTCGTCTGCGGCGTGAAGTCGCGGATCTTGGCCATCAGCACGCCGCAGCTTTCTTCCTCGCCGCCGCCGTCGCCGCTGGAGTTGTTGCTGCCGTCGCGGCGCACGCTGCTGTCGCGACGCGCGCCGTCCAGCCCACCGCCGTCGCGCGAGGTGTTGCTGTCTTTGCCGTCGTCCTTGGCCGAGTCGCCGCCGTCGCCGATGCTTCCTCCTGCGCCGGAGTCACTGCACGCCAGGCCGCACACCACGCTGCTCGACACCAACCAACGCTTCCAGCTCGACGACATCGCACTACCCCTGAGCAGCAACGCGCGAGAGGGGCGCGCTAGTTGCTCTCCGTAAGTAGAGCCTGGAGGCAGAAGCAGGTCACCCAAAATGTGCCTGCGAGCGCTTTTGTGCAGCAGCCGTGAACACGCGAGCGTGCTCAGTTCTCCAGGATGATGCGCAGCGTGCGGCGAAGCGGTTCGGCAGCACCCCAAAGCAGCTGGTCGCCTACCGTGAACGCACCGAGGTAAGAGGGGCCCATGCGCAGCTTGTGCAGACGTCCCACGGGCACGTGCATCTTGCCCGTGACGGCCGTGGGCGTGAGCTCGCGGACGGTGGCTTCCTTGGTGTTCTCCACCACGCGCGCCCACTCGTTCGAGCCCTTGATCGCAGCCTCGATCTCGTCGAGCGGCACGTCCTTGGTGAGCTTGATGGTGAGCGCCTGGGAGTGACAGCGCAGTGCTCCCACGCGCACGCACAGCCCGTCGATCGGGATGGGCCGCTGCGTGCCGAGGATCTTGTTCGCCTCGGCGAAGCCCTTCCACTCTTCCTTGGTGGCGCCGCCCTCGACGGCCTTGTCGATCCACGCGAGCAGGCTGCCCGCGAGCGGGGCGCCGAACTCGTTGGTGGGCAGGGTGCCGTCGCGCATGGCCGCGGTCACCTTGCGCTCGAGGTCGAGGATGTCCGAGTTGGCGTCATCGAGGCCCGGCCCCGCCGAGGCCGCGAGCGCACGCGACTGCAGCAGCAGCTCACGCATGTTCTTGGCGCCGGCACCGGAGGCGGCCTGGTACGTCATCGAGCTGATCCACTCGACCCAGCCCTGCTCGAACAGGCCGTTCAAGCCCATCAGCATCAGGCTGACGGTACAGTTGCCGCCGATGTAGTCCTTCACGCCCGACTTGAGGCCGGCGTCGATCACGCTGCGGTTGACCGGATCGAGCACGATCACCGCGTGGTCCTTCATGCGCAGCGAGGACGCGGCGTCGATCCAATAGCCCTTGAAGCCCGCGGCGCGCAGCTTGGGGTGGACCTCGTTCGTGTAGTCGCCGCCCTGGCACGAGATGATCGCGTCCAGCTTGCTGAGCGCGTCGATGTCGAACGCGCTGGCGAGCGGCGGCGCCTCTTTGCCGACGTTCGGCGCCTTGCCGCCCGCCTGCGAGGTCGAGAAGAAAATGGGCTCGATCAGCGCGAAGTCGTTCTCCGCGCGCATGCGCTCCATCAGCACCGAGCCGACCATCCCACGCCAACCTACGAGACCCACGCGAAGCATCGCTATTTCTCCTGTTCGAGAGGGGTTCTGACGCGTTCGATTGTTCCACGCAAACCGGGGATCCGCGGGCTCGAAATTCTGGGGCCGTGACGTAAGCTGCCCGGCATGCACGTAGGGTCTTTTCCGCGTACCCGGATGCGACGGAACCGTCGTGATGACTGGTCGCGCCGCCTGGTCCGCCAACACCGCTTGTCCGCGGACGACTTGATCTATCCGCTGTTCGTCCACGAAGGTGACAAGTTGCGCACGGCGATCCCGTCGATGCCGGGCGTGGAGCGGCTGACGATCGACCTGCTGTGCGAGACAGCCCACGAGGCCGCGAGCCTGGGCATCCCCGCCATCGCCATCTTCCCGGTGATCGATCCGGCGAAGAAGTCGGACGACGGCCGCGAGGCGACCAACCCCGACAACCTCGTCTGTCGCGCGGTGCGCGCGGTGAAGGCGCAGGTCAAGGGCCTCGGCATCATCTGCGACGTCGCGCTCGACCCGTTCACCAGCCACGGCCAGGACGGCTTGGTGCGCGACGGCTACGTGGTGAACGACGAGACGGTGGTGGTGCTGCAGAAGCAGGCCGTGGTGCAGGCGCAGGCGGGCTGCGACGTGGTGGCGCCGAGCGACATGATGGACGGCCGCATCGGCAGCGTGCGCGACGCGCTCGACGAGGCGGGGCTCGCGCACACGCGCGTGCTCTCGTACGCGGCCAAGTACGCGTCGGCGTTCTACGGACCGTTCCGCGACGCGGTCGGCTCAGCCAAGCAGCTCGGCACCGGCGACAAGCGCACGTACCAGATGGACCCGGGCAACGGCGACGAGGCGCTACGTGAGGTCGCGCTCGACCTCGACGAGGGCGCAGACATGGTGATGGTCAAGCCCGGCATGCCGTACCTCGACATCGTGCGGCGCGTGAAGGACACCTTCGGCGTTCCTACGTATGCGTACCAAGTCAGCGGCGAGTACGCGATGCTGAAGAGCGCCGCCGAGCTCGGGCGGCTGGACTACCGCGGTGTGGTGCTGGAGTCGCTGCTCGCGTTCAAGCGCGCGGGCGCCGACGGCGTGCTCACGTACTCGGCGCTCGAGGCCGCACGCTGGTTGAAGCAAGGATGAAGTGCGTCGTGTGTGGCGCGGCCGCCTCGGCGAGCGTGCGAACCGCCGAGGTGCCCTCCAACGTGAAGCCGTTCGCGCACGAGCGCTTCGTGGTCTGGCAGTGTGCGGGCTGCGGCACGATCCACGCGCGCGACGAGGTCGACCTCGGCCACTACTACGCGCAGTACCCGTTCCGCGGCCAGAAGCTGGATCTGCCGACCCGGGTCGCGTTCGCAAACAAGCTGAAGAAGCTGGAGAAGCTCGGCCTGCGCAAGCAGCACGCGGTGCTCGACTACGGCTGCGGCTCCGGGCTGTTCGTGCAGTTTCTGCAGAGCAAGGGCTACACGCACGCGAGCGGCTACGACGCTTACGCGGGCGCGGGGCCGTACGCGAAGCTGCCCGACGCATTGCAGGACGCGATCCTCGCGCAAGACGTGATCGAGCACGTCGCGGATCCGGCGCAGTTCCTGCGCGAGCTCAAGCAGCTGGCGAAGCCGGGTGCGCTGGTGGTGCTCGGTACGCCGAACGCCGAGGTCGTCGACCTCGACGACGCGATGACGTACGTGCACCTGCTGCACCAGCCCTATCACCGTCACATCATGAGCGCGGACGCGATCGGTACGCTCGCGACAGCGCAGGGCATGGCGGTCGCAGACGTCGACAAGACGTTCTACGGCAACAGCGCGCTACCGGGGCTCAACGCCCTGTTCCTCAGCCGTGTGCTGCGTGCGTCGAACGACGTGCTCGACGATGTGCTGGCTGGGAAGGTCCCGCTCAAGCCGGAGCTGTTCACCCCGGCCGCACTCTGGGATGCGTTCACGGGCTCGCGGCGTGATCCAGGCTTCGACCTGACGATCGCGCTGCGCCTGTGATCAAGCGGCGGTGACGGGCTCGCGGTGGAGCAAGCCCTCGAACATCATGCGGCCGAGCGTGGTGGTGAGGGCCTGCGTGTCACCATCGGCGATGTCGTTGAGCCGGCCGCTGAGCAGCAGGTCGGCGAGGCCGTGGACCACGGCCCAGGCACCGGCGGCTACCGCAGCAGAGGCGGTGTCCGAGCGCAGCACTCCGCTGCGCTGTGCGGTCTCCACCTCATTCAACAGCGAGGCGAAGGAGCGGTCAGCCGCTGCGCACAGCTCGGGGTGGAGGGCGCGATTGAGGATGTCGCGGCCAAACATGATCTGGTAGCGACCGGGTCGAGACGTCGCGAAGCGCACGTATGCCTCGCCGAGGGCTCCGAACCGCGCGTAAGGGTCGTCGCCGACCGTGTCGAGGTGAGTCGCGATCTCGGTGCGGAGATCGTCGAAGCCGCGCGTCGCGACCGCCGCCAGGAGCGTGTCCTTGTCGGCGAAGTGGCGATACGGCGCGCCGGATGAGACCCCAGCGATGCGTGCTGCCGCGCGGACCGTCCAACTGCTTGGACCTTCGCTCTCGAGCAGCTCCTGGGCGACGCGAATCATCGCCTCGCGCAAATCTGGGTGGTGGTACTGGTCGCCCTTCTTGACCTGTCGGACTTCGTCTTGTGCCGTTGAGTCACCCATGTGGGTGTCCTTAGCACACACATCTGCGTTCGCGTGGCGACGTACCGGGAAGGGTGGTGATGAAAATGCTCACGTCACACTGCTCAGATGGACAGATGGCGGGGCGTGCTAAGGCGCTTGACCCCACGAACACGTGGCGTTTTCCCGCTCCATACGGTGAATTCAAGAACAATGTGGCGCCTTGCCACATTGCAGAAGCGGCCAGCATCGCCCGAGCCCTGGCGCCGCTCCCTCTGCTCACTTTAGGTCGGGGTCCACGATCTCGACCGCACATTCATGACGCGCATGGATGCACTGCATCATGCGCCACCAGCCGGCAGCCCCCAGAACACGCTGGTGCGGACCGGGCCCGCGACGAGGCCGTCGGTGCGGTCGGAGAGCACGAGGGCGCGGAGCTCGGCTGCGCTCTGGGATTGAACCGACGCTAGTCGTCGAGGCGCGAGGCGGCGACGCTCCACACGCCCAGGGCGTAGCGCCCGCGGTTGGCGCCGCTCTCGACGTCGAGCAGCAGGATGTCTGCGTGCTCGCGCGGGTCGTCGTGCCCGGTGATGCGTACGGTGATCTCCGCGCGGCCGTTCGCGGGCAGCGAGGTCGGCGCGTCGATCGCGAAGCCCGCGTCGCCGAAGCGCAAGCGCGCGTCGAGCGAGATGGGCTCGCTGCACGTGCTGGTGAGCGTGAAGCGCCGCGTGACGTCGTTCCCGACCACGGCGGTGAGCTCCTCCGCGGGCGTGACGCGGAGGCAGCTCAGCTCCGTGGAGGGCAGCTGCGCGAGCTGCGCCTGGTTGTTCATGCCCGTGATCACGTACGCGTCGAGCGGGAGCGAGTGCTGGCTGTCGGTGCGCGAGACGAGCCGCACGCGATCGTTGAGCTGCGCGCTCAGCATGCCCGTGAATCCGCCCTGCGCGTCTGCGATCACGGTGAGCGGCGACACCTCAGCGCGGTCCAGGTTCACCACCCACAGCTCGCTGTTCGGCGCGACCGACCCGACGCTGCCCGCGAACGGGATGGGACTCACCAGCTCGCGAACGTCCGTCGTGGTGGCCAGCGGGACGCTGCCGCCGAAGATCTTCCAGTCATCCGGCCGCGGCAGGTTGTCGGGCGGCTCGGGGGTAGGGGTGCCCACGCACGCGCCCAGGCAGGTCGCGAGGAACCACCTGATACAGACCGTTGGGCGTGGCGCGTGCGTGGGCATGGGATCCCTGTTCTAAGCCAAGAACGAGCGTCGTTGAACGCCCGTGGAGCTCACTTGCAGTCCGGGTCGTTGCGCTCGCAGCCCTTGGCCGCCTCGCACTTGCCGTTGGCGGGGTACGCGATGTCGATGCAGACCACCGCGCAGTCGGGATCGCTCTGCTCACAGCCCGGGGCGGCCGTGCACTTGCCGTCCTCTGGGTAGTACTTCAGGTCGCAGGCCACGGCGCAGTCCTTGTCCGTGTACTCGCAGCCCGGCGCCGCTTCGCACTTGCCGTTGGTCGGGTACTGGATCTCGATGCAGACGACCGGCTCCTCGGCGCAGTCGACCGGATCGCTGCCGTAGCAACCAGGGGCGGCCTCGCACTTGCCGTTGTTGGCGTACAGGATCGCGGTGCACACGACCTGGCAGTCCGGGTCGTTGCGCTCGCAGCCTGCGGGCGCCTCACACTTGCCGTTCTGTTCGTAGGCGATCGCGGGGCAGGCGACCGGGTCCTTCTTCTGGCAATCCTCGTCCTGCAGCGGGGCGCATGGATCACTCCAGTCGCACTTGCCGTCCGCGGGCTTGAAGATGCGCGTGCAGGCGACCGGGTCCTTGCCACCCTGGCAGTCGGCGTCCTGCACCTTGCTGCACGGATCGCTCTCGTCGCACTTGCCGTCGGGCAGCTTGTAGATGAGCGTGCACACCACGCCGCCGCCGCCGTCCTTCTGGCAGTCGGCGTCCTGCGTGGGGCCGCACGGATCGCTCCAGTCACACATGCCGTCCGCGGGGCTGAAGAACAAGGCACAGGCGACGCCATCGTCGGAGGCGGTGCAGTCTTCTTTGTCGCCGCTCGGACACCAGCTGTCGCAGGTGCCATCGCCGTACCAGGTGTTCTTGGCGCACGGGTCGTCGGCGCTGGAGGCGGGCGCGTCGAGGGTGTCGCGCGTCTTCTTCTCGTAGGCGCGCTTGGCTTCGAGCTTCTGGGAGTCGACGTCCGGTGCGTCGCTGCCTGGGGTGTCGTCGGCACACCCGACGGCGAGGCCGGCGAGTGCGCTGAGGGCGAGTGCGGAAGCTAGGTGTCGCATGAGGTCCTCTCGGCTGTAGGGTGGCTCCCTCCCCATGTGCAGCGGGCATGCCACGGTGGGGAGATTCGCAATTCTTTCGCCATGGCAAATAGTTAGGATGAAGTTCAGCCGCGACTAAGTGTTCCAAGTTGTTCCATATTGAGCCGTGTGGGACGCTCTGAGTGTGCAAGAGGGCAGGCTGCTCGCCTACCGTTACCGGCTCGGCGCCCAGCTGGGCAAGGGCGGGGCCGCGTCCGCCTACCGAGCGCGCGACCTGGTCACGAGCGAGGACGTCGCGCTCAAGCTGCTCGCGGCCGAGCACCCGCCGGCGCTGCTGCAGCGCGAGTTCGAGCGCCTACGCGAGCTGGTGCACCCGCACCTCAACCGCGTGCGCGAGCTGTGCGTCACGCGCATCGGCGAACGAACGCGCGCGTTCTACACGGCCGATCTCGTGCGCGGCGGCGACCTGCGCGCGCACGTCGCAGAGCACGGCTTCACGCGCGAGCCACTGTGCGACGTGCTCGACGCGCTGCACACGCTGCATCGCGCGGGCCTGCGCCATGGTGACGTGAAGCCCGAGAACGTACTGATCGACGAGCGCGGGCGCGGCGTGTTGATCGACCTCGGCTGCGCCGCGCCGCTCGGGCATGCGAGCGCGGGCCTGAGCGGAACCCCCGGCTACATGGCGCCGGAGCTACGCGAAGGCCGCGCGGCGGACGAGCGCGCGGACCTGTACGCGTTCGGCGTGATGTTGCGCGAGCTCGGTGCGCCGTTCGAGGCGTTGATCGAGCACCTGACGAGCGAGCAGCGCCCGACCTCCGCGCGTGAGGTGCTGCTCGCACTCGGCGACCAGCGAGACGTGGAGGCGCGCCGCGGCCG
>DASUME010000016.1:0-3258 GCA_036277895.1 Polyangiales bacterium | reverse complement strand
CTTCGTAGCCGAAGGTGCGGGACGGCTCGACGCCGAACAGCGTGAGCATCTCGTCGCTCAGTAAGACCTCCCCGCTCTGCAGATCCCACTGCCAGCAGCCGATGCCCGAGATCCGGGTGGCGGAGTAGCGCAGCTCCTCTCGCTTCAGCTGGCGTGGCTCGCGCAGACGGCGCAGCTCCAACAGCGCGCTCGCCTGGCGTCCCAGCGTGATCAGGTGCTCACGCTGCACGTCGTTGAGCGAACGCGGTGATCGAGCGACCACCGCCAGCGTGCCGAGCACGCTCTTGCCGACGACCAGGGGCACCGCGGCGTACGCGCGGGTTCCGGCTACCAGAGCATGGTCCCCGAGCTGACGCTCGAGCTCGGGAATCTCGAACAGGCCGCGCTCGCGCAGCGTGAGCTCGCATGGTGAGCCCGTGCGCGGGTAGTCGCCGCCAGGCACGCGACCGTACGCCGCCTTGACCCACACCCGCTCGGCGTCGACCAGCGTGAGCCACGCCAGCGGCGAGTCGGTCAGCAGCGCGGCCAGGCGCGCGAGGGCGTCGAACTCGGGCTCGGGCGGGGTACCGATGATGCGGCAGCACGCGAGTGCATCGAGCCGATCGATCTCCTCCTGGGGGGCGGCCTTCATGGCTCGCGTACTCTAGCCCAACGCCGCACGTCGACACGAAGGTGCAACAGACTTAGCCGTACTTAGGCCTTAAGAGCGTCGCTCTCTCTGGCTGGAGAGGTTCCGATGGAGCGCATTTGATTCCGTTGTGAGTGCGGCTCTCAAGTGCCCGCCTGCGCGGATACCGATCTGACGGTGCGTGCTGCATTGGTGATTCCCTATTTGCACAGATCGGCACAGCATTCTCTTTAGCCACACGAGGGATCACGGCGCGCTCGGGGGAGTCGCGTCGTTCGCGCGTCAGCGTGATCGGCCCTGCCGTGGAGACTTGAGTCCGATGGCTTTTCTTGGACGTTTCAGGGGGAGCTGAATAGGCATTCCTGAGAGGGATGCACTCGTTCGCGGAGGGAAGTCGGTGACGGCGCATTCATTTATCTCGTCGCGCGCCGCGGTCATCAACTACGCAACGCCGGATGCCCTGGTGATCACCTGGGACCGCTGTGTGGGCGTGGTGTGGAAGCGTGAGACGACCGCAGAGGGCGTCGAGGCACTGGCCCACGCGTACCGCGAGCAGGCAACACGCTATCCGAGCGGGGTCTATCTGCTGACGATCGTCGAGAAGGACGCACCCATGCCCTCGACCGAGCAGCGCGAGGCCGTGGCGGTCTTCCTGCGCGCCGGCAGCGGACGCACTCGTATGTCCGCGGTCGTGATCGAAGGAACAGGTTTTCGCGCGGCCGCCGTACGAAGCGTCGTCACTGGTTTGGCGATGCTGGTGCGCTTGCCGTACCCGCACGAGATCTTCGGATCGCTGGATCAAGCCGCCAAGTGGCTCGGCACCACGCCGCACAACGACGTCGATCCGGACTACACCGCCTTGGCGGTCGCGCACGCGAGGAGAGAAGCAGAGAGCGGGGAGCTCAAAGCACGAAGAAAATGACGTTGAAGCAGCATGAAAAGCATCGTTTGAGCACACCAGAACCAGATCGCGGCCCCGCCAAGCACGAGAGTGGCGTACGCAGCGTGGTCAAGCGACTGCGCGCGAACCACGGACAAGCATGGGTGATCACCAACGGACGTAAGGTTCCAGTCCGTCTGCTCGGCGCAGCAGACAACGATCAGCTCAGCTGGGCGAGCGACGAGGCCGTCGAGAGCGGCCCGGTCAAGCTCGAGTTCTCCGGTCCGGCGATCGGTTACCACGCGCAGCTGGTGAGCCACGGCGAGCAAGACGGCTCGCTGGTCACGTCCGTGCCCACGCACTTCGAGTCGGTCCGTGTCCGCCGCGAGCCGCGTTTCCCCGCGCCGACCGGGGTGCAGCTCTGCTTGCGCCACGCCGAGGCCACGTTCCCGCTCGTGAACCTGTCGGATCGAGGCCTGCAGTTCCGGACGGACTGCGACGTGGGCTTCCTGCAGCTCGGCGAGCGGCTCGAGGCGGACGTGACGTTCATGGGTGCCCTGCGCGTGCAGCTCACGCTCACCGTTCGCCACGTCACCTCGCACCTGAGCGAACGCGCGTGGACCGTCGGCGGTTCGCTTGCGTTCGCGGCCTCGGAGGACGAGAGCCGCTGGCACGAGCAGGTCGACCTCGTGCGCCACTCGCTGACACAGGTTGGCAAGCTCTACACGCGCGACATGTGGGACCTGTTCGACGCCGCCGGCTACTTCGGGCTGTCCAGCAAGTCGACGGGCGAGTTTGCGCGCTACAGGCAGTCGTTCGAACGCTGCTCGCGCTACCTGTCGGGGCAGCCGGAGCAGGGTGTGCAGGTGGTGTTCCCGTCGTCGCGCGGCATCGAGGCCACCGCCTCCGCCGTGGCCGAGGCCGAGGACACAGCCGTGATCTATCACGTGGCCAAGCGCCCCGGCGACGACCCGCGCGGCATCGGCGGCAAGATCGTGCTGCGCTCGGTCTACGAGCACGCGCTGACCTGGGCGCAGCGCCGCCACGTGCAGTGGGTGTCGGCCTGGGTGCAAGACGTGACGCGCTTTTCCTGCGGCCTGCATCGCGACTTCTGCGCTGCGCACGCAGGCAACGGCGCATCCGGCGTGTTCACCTTTCGGGCGCTCGAGATCGCCGCGCACGCCGAGGCGCCGCACGACCCGCGCTACGAGCTGGCCGATGCGGGGCAAGAGCTGGAGCACGTGCTGAGCGTGTTCCGCGCGCGCCACCCGCAGCCGATCGGCGACGCGCGTGCGTGGCATCCTGCCGCGTTCGTGAATCCCAGCTCACCGTTCGGGCGCAGCATGCCGCGCGAGCGGCGTGTGATCGTCGCGCGCCACGGTGGTCAGCTGCGCGCAGCGGCGGTCCTGGAGTGCGCGCAACCCGGCCTGCACTTGTTCGGCATCTTCGATTCCTGCTACGTGGTCAGCTTCGACGGCGACGACTCTGCGTTGGGGGCACTGTTGAACGAGGCCTCACGTTGGTACGCGGCGCGCGCGAAGACGCACTTCGTGTACGCCTCGGACGAGCTCACGCGGCAGGTGCCGATGGCGCGCGATCTGGGCGTCACGCACGAGAGCATCTTCCGCGTCGATCTGATCAGTAAGTTCCTCGAACACCTGTGGCAGCTGACGGCCGAAGGGACGTGATGGCAGGAGACAAGCACGGTCCGCTCTTGCTTACGGCGAGCGGACATGCAGAGCAGTTGCAG
>DASUME010000015.1:0-2954 GCA_036277895.1 Polyangiales bacterium | reverse complement strand
GACGCGCGTGCGGTTGGTGAGATGATGAGACGGTGCGTTGTTCGTCTCGCGACCTGCGACTTGGGGGAGGTGCCAGATCAGAGATCTCCTCGACGAGATGAAACGCGCCTCGTGCCAGTGTGGTCACTGGCGAGCCGCGTCGCCGCCACGGCGCCCGTGCCCCACGCTCTAGTCGGGAGATGCCGCGCGGTGCGTCGCGGGGAGGGCAGAGCTTGCTGGGCCTGTTGCACGGTGGGTGGGCTGCCGAGAGCTGAGTCCACAAGCTGCCGTGGCGAGCGACCCTTCACGCTCGTTCAACAGGCAGGCCAACGGCTGCGGACGCGCTTTGAGCACGTACGGCGGGTCGACCCCGAACGGGCGAGTCGTGGGCTACTAAAGACCGGCGAGTGGCCGCGACGTAACTCCAGGCTGTGTCAGCCTTCACGCTCGATCATCGCGGCGCTCCTGTTTTGTCTTCCGCACGATTTTGAACAAGCCGTGCTTCTCCATCGCCTCGCGGATAAGGCCAGCTCGAGTAGCTCCTTCGAGATGGCGTTCTTGGACGTGAGAGTCGAGCGCCCCTAGTTCCTCGTCCGTCATACGGACGCTGACGTTCGTCGTCGCGCGGCTTTCGGAGAATCCGGTCGCACTGGTCCGAGCCGGCCGGCCCCGTTTGTGCTCGTGCTTCATCGCTGTCTGACTGGATAGCAGCGCTGGCCGAACTGCGCATTTCGTAAATGGAATCCAATTCTGCATTGCATTTTATCGTGCTCGTGATAGCTAGTTAGTGGGTGGTCGATCAAGGAGGTCGCAGTGACGACGGACCAGGTTCGGATCGAAGGCAGGAAGCTGTTGCGAGTGATGATGGGCACGCGTCGGCAGTCTGTGGGCCGCGGAAGCGAGCTTCTTGCTCTCCTCCGCGAGTACAGGGAGGACATTCGGGCGCCCCTCGTGGCCGAGAACGCGCGCCTCCGCGCCGAGCTTGAGTGCTTGAAGTCCGCCCGACTTGGGCCATGAGTCAGACGTCTTGGATGGTGCAAGCGGTGGCGGATCGACGCGCTTCAGGATTAGAGCTGGTTGGGATCGGGACGCCATCGCGAAGGCTACCGGCGAGAACCCACGCGGCGCTGCGGTTCGGGTCGGCCTGTTCGAGCGCGACTTTGCGAACGTGCACGCCGAGTCCGTCCGCGGCGGAGACCCGTGGGCTCGACCTGGAAGCCTCTTTGCAGGCTTCGTCGGTTGCGGCTTCATGGCGTTCTCGCCAGCTTCGCTCCGAAGCCGGATTCAGCTCTTACAGCGTGCTGCGCGCGGACGTTTTCCGCGCAACCTGGCCCATCTTGAGGCCGATATCCGGGTCTCGGAGGGTGAGGGCTTCATGCGCGCGCTTATAGTTTTCGCAGTGCTTTGGGCCATGTCGCCGGCGACAACGCGTGCGGACATGGTGGTTGTGCCGGTCTCTACCGACGCCGCGCCTGCGAGCGCGGCGCATACCGCGCTGCGCGCCGAGCTCGAGCAGGAGTTGGCGGCACGCCGCGTCCCGTACCTGCCGGCGCGCGAAGCTGCCTCAAAGACCTCGCGCATGTCTCGCGTCTGGAAGAACGTGTCGGCTGAGGACATGGCGAGCTTTCAGGGTCTGCTGGAGCGCGCGCAGAGCGGCCAAGGCAGCCGGGCAAATGCCAAGCGCGCGGTGGCAGCCATGGACGAGCTGATGTCGCGAGCGCTCAGTGCGCCGGAGGCGTATGTGTCCCCTGAGTTGAGCGACGACCTGCTTGCCGCTTGCCTGGGTGGCGCCCGAGCTTCGTACCTGTTGGACAAGGAAAACGACGCGCGCTGGACGGTCATGCGCTGCATGGTCCTACTCAATCAGGCGGTGACAGAGCGTTCGGTGCTGCCTGAGTTGGAAGCTCTCTTCCGCAGTGTTGATGAGGAGCTTCGACAACGCGAGACTGTAGAGATTCTCGTCAAAGCCACGCCTGCCGGATGCTCTGCGTACTTGAACGGACGCGAGCTGGGGTCACCGGAGGCACGGCGACGGCATGAGCCCTCGGCCTTGCATTGGGCGCATGTGGAATGCCCCGATGGCCGTCGCAGCCGCATCCACACGCCTCAGCCGCCGCGTGCAGGCACGCTCATCGTGGACATTGACGTGGACTTTGATCAGGCGCTTCGTGCCAATGAGGAGGGCGTCTGGCTCCACTACGGCCGGACAGCGCGGCCCGAGGTTCTGCGGGCGGATCTCGCCAGACTCGCGCGCGAGCTGACAACCGGCGAGGCGCTCGCCTTCGAGCAACAGGGAGATCACTGGCAGCTGACGCGCTCTCCGTCGGGCACGTCCGCTTCGCTGCCGTTGTCCTACGACTCAGCGGAGCTGAGCGCCTCCGTAGACAAAGTTTTGACGCGGCCGCCTGCGTCGGCGCCGATAGCGAGCACCGAAGCGGTCAATAGTTCCGAGGGTGATCAAGGGACCCGTACGGAAGGCGACGGCAACGCGCGTGCGCGGGATGCGTCCGATGCACGAACGGACCGATCGCCGCTGCCGCGGCGCCCGACGATGACGGGCTCCCTGCGCTGGCACCCGCTTGTGAGCGGGGCGGTGCTCGCGCTTGGAGCGGCAGCGAGCATCACTGGCGGCGTGCTGCTCCACAAGCGCCAGGAAGATGGCCAACGCCTCCGGGATCAGTCCCCTCCCGACGTCCGCTCACCCGACGTGCGGGACTGGAAGCAGCAACGTCGCGCGCCGTATGCGCTTGGTGCGGCAGGGGCCGTTGTGCTGTCGGCGGGCGCCCTCGCGATGACGATGAGCTTTGAAAACGACCCCCCGGCATGGACCGGAGTGGTCGCCGGGGCCGCGGGCATCGGTCTTGCGGCGTGGGGCATCACTGACGTCGCTCGTGGTGCATCGTGCGATGGCGCCCTGCCGCTGCAGGTTGTGGGATGTTCGCGTGACCAAGAGCAGCGCGACCGCGGCGCACTCG
>DASUME010000014.1:0-4328 GCA_036277895.1 Polyangiales bacterium | reverse complement strand
CGCACGCTGATCAACGCCTGTGGACCTTACGTCGACGCGCACAACGGCAAGACCGGCGTGCACACGGCGCACAAGCACGTGTTTTCGCGCGGCATCCACCTGATCGTCGAGCCGCTCACGGCCTCGCGCCGCGTGCTGACGTTCTTCGCGGACGACGGCCGGCTGTTCTTCGTGATTCCGCTCGGCAACCGCAGCTGCATCGGCACCACGGACACGCGCGAGGAGAGCCTGCCCACCTACGTGCGCCCGGAGGACCGCAAGTTCGTGCTCGACAACATCAACAAGCGGCTGCGCCTGCCCACGCCGCTCACCGAGGCGGACGTGATCGCCGAGCGCTGCGGCGTGCGCCCGCTGGTCGTGAGCCAGCAGGGCAGCACCAAGGGCGACTGGACCGCGCTCTCCCGCAAGCACGAGATCGACGTCGACGAAGCCCGCAAGCACATCAGCATCTTCGGCGGCAAGCTCACCGACTGCCTCAACGTGGGCGAGGAGATCACGGCGCTGATCGCGTCGCTCGGCGTCGCGCTGCCGTACCGCGGCCACCGCTGGTACGGCGAGCCGCCGGACGAGGTGCGCGACGAGTTCTTCCACCAGGCCCGGCTGATGGACCTCGACACGCTCACCGCGCCCGACTCGTCGGAGCCGCTGTCGACGCGCCTGTGGCGCCGCTACGGCGAGAGCGCGCTGCGCTTGCTCGAGGACATCCGCGCCGACAAGACCATGGCCGAGGTGTTGATCGTCGGAACGGAGTACATCCGTGGGGAGCTGTACCACGCCGCCCGGCGCGAGATGGTCACCCGGCTCGACGACTTCCTGCGCCGGCGCTCGAAGGTCGCCCTGATCGCGCGCACGCACACCATTCGCGAGGCGCCTGGCCTGTTCGAGGCCTGCCGAATCTTGTTCGGCGACAAGGCCGAGGACAAGTTCGAGGAGTACTTCTCCAGCCGCCCCAGCATGGAGCTGATCCGCTCCTCCATGCGCCCCCCCGCGCCGTTCGCCGAGGCCCCGCAGTAGGGATTAAAGCCGCGTGCGCGAAACGGTCGGCCGGGTCATCAGACCTAATAGTCGATGCGTCTGTGTTGGGTAGGACTGTGCTTGTTGCTCGCCTGTGCGCACAGGCCGCGGGTGTCGCAAGAGAACGACGTCATCCAGCGCGCGCGCTTCGAGCCGGCGCCCGAGTTCGGAGGCGAGCTCTACGTCGTAGAGGCAGGGCCGCACGACGGACCGCCGCTGGTGCTGCTTCACGGCCTCGGGGAGCAAGGCGCACGCGACTTCGACCCGATCCTGCTCGACCTCACGATGCGCTACCGGGTGCTGGCGTTCGATCTGCCGGGGCTCGCGCGCTCGTCGCACCAGGACGACGTCTACTCGCCCAAGCGCTACACGGCCCTGGTCAGCGCGATGGTGACGCGCCACTTCGGTGCGCGCGCGGTGGCGGTGCTCGGGCACTCGATGGGTGGCGCGCTCGCGATCCAGCTCGCGGCGGATCATCCCGAGCAGGTGGAGCGGCTGATGCTGCTCGACGTGGCCGGGGTGCTGCACTACCGCGAGTACATGCGCGAGGTGATCGCGGGCAGCGCGCAGTCCACCTGGCAGCGCACGCTGGCGGGCGCGCGCAAGACGCTGTTCGCCGTGGGCATGTTTCCCGCGCGCAAGATGAAGCTGGAGCGGCTAGCGCTGGAGGCGAGCCCCACCTTGCGCGGCTTCTTCTCCAGCAGCCGCACCGCCGCCATCCTGTTCGTGCAGCAGGACTTCGGGCCCGCGATCCGGCGCGTGCGCGCGCCGACCTTCCTCGGCTGGGGCGTACAGGACAGCGTGGCGCCGCGGCGCACCGCGATGATCCTGCGCTCGCAGCTGCCGGTGCAGCGCTACGTCGAGTTCGCTCGGTCTGGACACGTGCCGATGCGCACCGAGCCGGAGGCCGTGAGCGCGGCCCTGATCGCGTTCATGGACGCGCCGCCGGTAGACGTGCCGCGGCCCGAGCGCCCCTCCTTCGTCGAGCGCAACGGCATCTGCGAGCGGCGCAGCAACCGCATCTTCGAGGGTGACTACGACACGATCACGCTCCATCGCTGCAAGGGCGTGGTGCTGCGCCACGTGCGTGCACGCGAGCTCGTGATCGATCGCTCGGAGGTGGTGCTGGAGGACGTGGAGCTGGAGAGCCTGGGCGCCGCGGCCACGCTGCGCCGCTCGCGCCTGCGTTGGAGCGGAGGTCGCATCGCGGCCGACGTCTGCATCGTGACCGATGGCTCCGCGATCGATCTCGGCGGCGTGCAGTGTACGTTTCGCAAGGAGTCGATCCAGGTGCTTCAGCCGACACGTATCCTCGCCTCCGCGAGCGTGCTGCGAAACCAGAGCGAGACGCTGCTGCACGGCGAGTACGACCTGTTCCGCACGCGCAAGGGTGCGCTCCAGGAGCTGCGTCCGCTGCACGACGGCCACTACACCCAGTACAGCCGCAGCACGCTCTCGGCGCAGGACCTCGCGGGCGAGTGGCTGGTGGGCGAGGACCTGCGCGGTGCCGACCTGCGCGGCGCGGACCTGTCCGAAGCCAACTTGCGCGGGTGCGACCTTCGCGCTGCCGATCTGACGGATGCGGATCTGAGCGAGACCCTCCTGGAGGACGCGCGGTTCGACCGCGACACCAAGTTCCCAGCCGGCTTCGCGCCACGCGAGCACGGCATGGTCGAGCGATGAAGCGCGCGATCGCCTCGCTGCTCACGTGTTCGCTCGCCTGCACCGCGCTGGCTCAAGACGCGACGCCGGACCTCGTGCTCACGGACGACAAGCCCGCGCTCGCACCGCCGACGGAGCAGCCTCCAGTGCTGCGCATCGAGGCCGACGACCAGCCCGACCTCGCGTTCGCCGACGCGACCGATCCGAACCCAGGCGCAGGCTCGGGCCAGATCATCGCAGGCTGGATCGCGACCGGCATCGGCCTCGCCGGCGTGGCGCAGAGCTCCACGTGCGGCGTCGAGGTCTTCGACGTGGGCCTGGGCCAGCGCCGCTGCCGCAACGTGGGCATCGTGTTCGGTGTGGTGGGGCTGGGGCTGGGCATCCCGTGGCTGGTGTTCGGCTACCAGAAGCGGCGCGCGCTCCGCGACTGGAAGCAGCGCCACGGCCTCACTGCGCTGCCCGAGCTCGACTTTGCGGGCGACTCGCTGCGGCTCCGCTTTTGAGCAGCGCGTACACCAGTGCATCCAGCGCGGCCTCCGCGCGCGCCACGCTCACGGCATGGCGCGGGTCGAGCGGGAATTCGTCGTACTCGATCGCGACCGTGTGCACGTCGGTGATGCCCATGTAGCCGAAGGCGGTGCGGATGCTGGGCTCGACGTGGTTCATGTGCGCGGCGCGCTCGCCGGGCTCGTAGCCGAAGTCCCCGCGCGCGCTCAGGATCACCAGCGTCTTGCCGGGCGGCAGCAGCGGGTAGTACGGCACCGGGCGCGCGCGATCGAAGCCGAACGTGCGGACTCCTCGGACGAGACGCACGCCATCCAGGCCGCGATCGCGGGGCAGGGCGTCGCGCTGCTGAGCGAGGCGGTGGTCGCGGAGGAGCTGCGCACGGGCGCGCTGGTGCAGCCGTTCGGACCGTCGCTGCCCAGCGAGGCCTATCACGTCGTCTACCCGGAGCGCGCGGCCGACGATCCGCGTGTGGTCGCGGTGCGCAGCTGGCTCTTGCGCGAGGCGCGCAAGTTCACCGAGCAGGGCAAGCAAGTCGTCGCGCGTGATGCCGAGGGCAGCAGATGCCGACTGACGCGCGAGTACATCGCTCGATAGCCGGGGCCTCATGTCCCAGGAGTCTAAAAGGCAGGGTTCGGGCTGCTCGCCCAGGTCCGATGACGTCTGGGATCAGCTCGCGCCGTGGCACTACGATGTCCGAGGACATCCCCAAGCAGGTCGCGCCACGGCCCCGCGATGTCCCGGAATATCGCCAAGCAGCCCGCGCCATGGCTTCTGGATGACCGAGGACATCCAGGAGCAGCCCGAACCGTGGCCCGTCGATGTTCCGGGGACACTCGGACGTTCGCGACGCGTGGCTGGGACTCGGGAGAGACCGATGGTAGGGTGTCGAGGTGAAGTTGACCCGTCTGGAACTGCGCAGGTTCACCGCGTTCGAGGACGCGGAGTTCGAGTTTGCATCCGGGGTCAACGTGCTGATCGGCGAGAACGGCTCCGGAAAGTCGCACGTCCTCAAGCTCGTGTACTGCTTGAACGAGTCTGTGAGGCGGTACGAGTCGAACGAGGGCCTCGACGGCAGCCCACGCAAGCTGGAGGAGATCATCACTCAGATGCTCGTCTCGGTGTTTCAGCCCGACGAGCTAGGTCGC
>DASUME010000013.1:0-8239 GCA_036277895.1 Polyangiales bacterium | reverse complement strand
CCCAGAAGTTCCCGACGCCCGGGCTCTGTCGGCGCGTCAGGCCGCGGATCAGCGCCACGAGCACCGCGATGCCGGTCGCCGCCGACATGAAGTTCTGCACGGTCAGCCCGAGCATCTGGACCGCGTAGCTGAGCGTCGTCTCGCCGCTGTAGGCCTGCCAGTTGGTGTTGGAGGCGAAGCTGATCGCGGTGTTGAACGAGAGCTCGGGGTTTACCGCCGGGAGCTGCAGTGGATTGAGCGGCATGACTCCCTGCAGGCGCTGGATCGCGTACACGGCGAGCAGACCGAACAGGTTGAACAGCAGCACCGCCCACGCGTACTGCTTCCAGTCCATGTCTTCGTCGGGACGCACGCCGGCGAGCCGATAGAGCGGGCGCTCGAGAGGCAGCGACTCGCTCATGTACACGCGCGCCATGTACTGCCCGAGCGGCCACGCCAGCGCGAGCAACACACCGAGGAAGACGACCAGCGAGCCGATGGCGTGCGCGGTCATTGCAGGCGCTCCGGGTAGAGCAACGCGAAGAACAGATACGCCAACAACGCGAGCGACAGGCCCGCGCCCAGCCACATCATCGAATCCATGACGAACCCCTCAAACGCGCGCGCAGAGCTTCACGAAGCCCCACGTCAACGCGAAGAAGCCGAGACTCCCAGCCAGATAGACGAGATCCATAGATCTCAGGCTAGGAGCGTCGGCGTCAGCGGGTCGTCAAGACACCCCCCGGGTGCATCAAGAAACCATCAAGCGGGCACACCCCCGACCCGGCTGCCGCACCCGACCAAACCCGTGTCCGAGTCCGAGTCCGAGCCCGCGCCCCCGCCCGGATCCCGGATCCCGTCTCCCCACGCAACCTCCCCTCACCTCCGGCCGAAACCCCACCATGCCCCTCGACCACGAGCGCCTCGACGTCTACCAAATCGCGCTCCGCTTCCACGACGCCGCCCACGCCATTGCCGCGCGAGTCCCTCGCGGAGAAGGCGATCTCGCCGACCAACTACGGCGCGCGTCGAACTCCGTCCTGCTCAACATCGCGGAAGGCGCCGGCCGAATGTCTCGAGCCGAGAAGCGGCGGTTCTACGTGATCGCGCGAGGCTCCGTGAACGAGTGTGGAGCGCTGCTCGATGCGGTTAGGCCGCTGGGGATCGTCGATGAAGCGAAGAGCCGAGCGCACAAGGAGGATCTGGTGCGGATGTTTCAGATGTTGGTGAAGTTGGCGAAGGTGATGGAGAGGAAGAGGTGACGGGAGACCGGGAGACCGGGGGCCGGGCGGGGGCGCGGACTCGGACGCGGGCGCGGACACGGACGCGGACGCGCGGTTGGTCGGGCGCGGGTGGCGGGAATACTGGCGTGGACAGTCAGGGCTTGCGGTTGGCGCCTACCCACGGGACATCGGCGATGCCGGCGCGGTGGTTGGCGAGCCGGGCGAAGGTGAAGAGCGCGTCGCTCAGGCGGTTCACGTAGCGCAGCGCCTCGGGGCGCACGGGCTCTTCGGCTGCCAGCGCGACGATCGCGCGCTCCGCGCGGCGGCACACCGTGCGCGCCAGGTGCAGGTAACCCGCCGCGCGTGAGCCGCCCGGGAGCACGAACGTCTTCAGCGGGGCGAGCTCCTTTTCGGCCTCGTCGATCGCCTGCTCCAGTGCGGCGACCTCTTGCTCGTCGACGAGCGCGATGCCGAGCGAGACCTTGCTGTCGGGGATGGTCGCCAGCTCTGCGCCCACGTCGAACAGGCGACTCTGCACGTGCGTCAGCAGCGTGCTGACCGCAATGTCGAACGGCTCGCTCAGCACCAGACCGATCACGCTGTTGAGCTCGTCCACCTCGCCGTATGCGCTCACGCGCAGGCTCGCCTTGGAGTAGCGCTGCGCGCCGCCGAACAAGCCCGTGTCGCCGCGATCGCCGGTCTTCGTGTAGATCTTCATGTGAAGCTTGCTCCCGCTGCGAGTGGATGACCGGCCAGGAACGCCTGCGCGCTCACGCGCTTCTTGCCCTCGAGCTGCAGCTCTTCGATGCGCACAGCGCCCTCACCGCACGCCACCACGATGCCATCGGCGTCGGCCTGAAGCACGCTGCCGGGTGCACCTCGCGGACCCGTCGTCAGCGCCACGCGCGTGCGATGAATCTTCACGCGACGTTCGCCCAAATTCGCAAACGCGCCGGGCCACGGATAGAAGCCGCGCGCGCGATCGTGCACGGCTTGGGCAGGCTGCGTGAAGTCGAGCTGGCCGTCGCCCTTCTCGATCATGCGCGCGTGCGTCACCCCCTCGCTCGGTTGCTCGACCGGCACCAAGGCCTGCAGCCGAGGGAGTTCCTCGCGCACGAGGTCGCCGCTCAGCCTCGACAGCCGCTCGAACAGCTCGCCGCCGGTCTCGTGAGCGCCGATGTCGACCACACGCCGCGCCAACACCGGGCCCGTGTCCATGCCCACGTCCATCTGCATCAGGCACACGCCGGTCTGCGCGTCGCCGCTGACGACCGCCCACTGGATCGGCGCCGCACCACGCCAGCGCGGCAGCAGCGAGCCGTGCACGTTGAGGCAGCCGAGCCGCGGCGCCTCCAGCACGTCCTTGGGCAAGATCTTGCCGTAAGCGACCACCAATGCAAAGTCGAGCGCCTCGTCCTGCAGCAGCTTCAAGAGCGCCCCATCGCGCGCCTTGCTCGGCTGCTCCACGCGCAGCCCGCGCTCGAGCGCGAACGCCTTCACCGGCGGCGGCTGCAGCGCCATGCCGCGCCCGGACGGCTTGTCCGGCTGCGTGATCACCAACGGCACCTCGGCGACCTCGAGCAGCGCCTCGAGGCACGGCACGGCGAAGTCGGGTGTTCCCAGGAAAGCGGCTCGCATCTCGCCCGCGTCTTAGCTCACCAGCGCGCGCCTCGCCTCCACCTTCAAGGCCGCGGGCACGACTTGCGGAACCCGCTCGGGGTCTGTCCAGTCCACCTCGTGAACGCGCGGGTGAACGATCCCACGTTGCTGTAGCCGAGCCGCTCCGCCACGTCTTCGACGGACAGCTCGTGCGACCTCAGCCACAGCTGGGCGCGCTCCCTGCGTGCGCTCGCGAGCAGCGTCGCAAACGGCGCGCCTTCGGCTTCGAGCCTTCGCCTGAGCGTGCGGCCGGTCAGACCGAGCTCGGCGGCGACCGAGTCCAAGTTCCCGAAGGCGGAGAGGCCTCGCCCCAGTGCAGCGCGCACACGCGGCGCCAGGCGGCCATCGAGCCCCAGCTCGACGAGCTTGTCCTCGCACTCGCGACGCGCGAGCTCGAGCGCCTCCGGGTTCGCCATCACGAGGCGCGCGTCGAGCGCGCTGCGCGGACCCGTGATCCGGTTGATCGGCTGGTCGAAGCGCGCGGGCGGCAAGACGTGTGCGAAGCGAGCGAAGTAGTCCGGCCGCGGCAGCGCGAACTCCAGCTCCAGCGCCAGCTCGCGCTCCGTCAGCGAGTTCGCCATCTGCCAGAAGCTCACCATCACGGAGAACAGCATGACGTCGCGTACCGAGCCGAAGTCCGCGTGCTCGTCGACCGTGAGCACCGCGCGGGTCGCGTCCAGCTCGAGGCGAAACGAGAACGCCGTGGTGCGGATCGCGGCGTAGCGAACCACCAGCCGCAGTGCATCCCCGAGCGTTGCCGCACTCATGGCGGCGAAACCGAGGAAGCCGTGGCTCGAGGCCCGGGCATCGAGCCCGGTGAAGATGCCCAGGCCGGGCTCACCGGACAACGCACGCGCGCGCTCCGTCAAGGCGACCACCGTGCTCACGCTCAGCATGGACTGCGGGATGCTCAGCACGTCCACGCTCGGCACGATGCCCGTGAGCAGATCCGCTTCCGTCACCTGCCAGCGCTTGAGCAACGCAGCGAGCCTGAGGATGTGGATCGAAGCGACCGCGGACTCGAGCGGCGGAATTGTCACAGACTGCCTCTCTCACGCTCGTCGCGGACGAGCGGGTCTATCGACGCGCCCTAGCAGCGCCGTTGTTCATGGAACGGTTTAGCCGATCGCACGCCAAGGCCACAAATGAGAATTCTTTGGACGTGCGGTAGCTACCCAAGTCTTGCGCGCTTTGCGAACGTCACGCCGAGCCGAGCCCCGCCTTCCCTTACTTTGGCGTCAGGCCCGTCGCTTGCTGGAGAACTTATATGGCATGGGTCCGTCGAGCTTTGGTCTTGGGTGGAGTATTCGGTGCGGCAGTCGGCTGCGGCGACGGTAGCGACCCGCACAAGTCTGGGATCGATCCCGAGACGGGTGTCGATCACGACATCGAGCAGCTCTCGCTCGACGAGGGCGAGTTCTCGGTGGGCGTCGGCGAGGAGGTCAGCTACTGCGTGCGCATCCCGATGCCCAAGAAGTTCAAGGGGCGCCAGCTCGCGCTCGTCGGCTGGGAGTCGGACGTCCCGAAGCCGACCCACCACTACTTCATGACCTACTCCAGCGAGGGCATCGAGGGCGACAAGCCTGTGCCTTGCCAAGGAGACTCCGGCATCCTGCCCCAGTCGGAGAGCACGGAGGGCTTCTTCTCCAGTGGCGTGCTCAACACCAAGCTGCTGTTCGCCACCGCGGTTGGACAGCAGAAGCTGCTGACCGACATCGGATACGGGATGGTGATCGAAGCAGACGGCACCTTCGTCACCAACCATCACGTGCTGAACGTGCTCGACCAGCCCGCCGACATGTACGCGCGCTTCAAGCTGCAGGTGAAAGACGCGTCGCTCGTCCCGCACCCCGTGCGCAGCCTCGTCTGCAGCACCGTCTCGCTCGACATTCCTGCAGCGTCCACCACCACGGCGACCTTCACGTGCACCGTCCCGTGGGACGCCGACATCATGCTGCTGGCTGGTCACGCCCACGCGCGGCTGACCACGTTCAGCGCGCAGTTCTTCGACGGCAAGACCACCCAGCCGGAGCTGATCTACCAGACGAAGAGCTGGGATAGTCCGGACATGAAGGTGCTCGATCAACCCCTGCACTTGACCAAGGGACAAGGCATCACCTTCACCTGCGAGTACGAGAACCGCACGGACAAGACGATCAACTTCGGGCTCAGCGCGAACGACGAGATGTGCACCCTGTTCGGCGGCTACGCCTATCCAGTCGACCGCACCTTCGAGATTCCGCCTCCGTTGGCGGCCACCGGCCTGCGCGGCAAGTTCCCCGCCATCGACAGCACGAACCTCCCCTCGTTCTTCTGAGCGCGCCACATGAAGTCATGCATGGTCTTGGTCGCGTGCCTGGTCGCGTTGCAGCTCGGGTGTGGTGACGACGGCGCGACCTCCGGCGCTTCCGCGGGCTTCAGCGCTCCGCTGCCTGCGCGCACCTTGGTCACGGCGGATTGGCTGAGCGGCAGCTTGTCGTTCGTGGATCGCGACCGGATCGCTGGCGCGGCGAGCACACGAACCGACGTGCTGGACCGGACCCTCGACCTGAGCGCGTACGTGCCCGGGCCGTTCGTCTTGGAGGTCACCCCTGACGCCTCCCGGTTGCTCGTGCTGACGTCGGCCGGGTTCTTTGGTGCGCCCGGCGCGAGCTTCCTGCTCGGAGAGACCGGTGGCGCGACCATCCCGATGGGTCGCGGGAAGTTCCTGATCATCGATCTGCGCACGGGTCGCATCAGCAAGGAGCTCGAGACCGGGGATACTCCGTCCGCCGTCGCCGTGACGCCTGACAGCAAGCGTGCCTTCGTGGCGCACTTCGGGTCGGGCGACATCGCCGTGGTGGACCTCGACCAGGGCGTCGTGACCCAGACCGTCGCGGTGGGGCGCCTGACCGAGGAGCTCGCGCTCGACGACACGGGCAGCGTGGGCATGGTCGGGTTCTCCACGGATGGCTCGGCGCGCACCTTCAGCACCGCCGACCTCGCCGGCTCGCTCACCACGATCCAGCTGGAGGGCGACTCTGCGGGGATCGCCTTCTTCCCGGGAACCAAGGTCGCCTTCATGGTGCAGGCTCCCAATCCGCTCAGCTTCGTGTCGGGGTACTCGGTGATCGACGTGCAAGATCCGAAGGCCCCGAAGGTGTTGGCGGACGTGCGCGACGAAGACACGCTGTTCATCGCCTACCCTGCGCTGCCGCTACCGAAGCGCAAGACCGTGCTCGTGCCCGGATCCGAGGGTCAGCGGCTCAAGCTGCGCGAGTACTCGCTCGCGGACGGCGTCGTCGCGCTGCGGCAGACGATCGAGGTCGGCGATGCGGAGCTGCTGTCGGTGCTCGGCATCAGCTACGACGGAGAGGACACCGTGAGCTTGGCGTACCCACGCCAGCGCGTGCTCATCCGCACCAACCTCGCGACCAAAGAGTCACGGACCCTGGCCTGGGAGCAGAGTGCGCTCGGGCCTGCCGACGTCGTCGAGCTTCCTTGATGGAGAGATGGAGTACCCGGTGAGAGTTCAGCAAGGACTACTGTTTTGGCTTACCGTCTGCTGTCTGATCTCCTGCGGTGGCGACGACGCCCCGAGCGACGACCCGCCCGCGGCCGAAGGCAGCTACGAGGACGTGGCGGCCCTGCTCGGGGTCGGCGAGAGTCGCGGCAGCACGTGTGCCCTGGCGTCGTGCCACGGTGCCAGCGGAGAAGGCGAGCTGAGCCTCCCACCCGGCGCCGATCTGCGCGCCTTGTTGGTGGACGTGCCGGCATGCGAGGCCCCCGGCTTGAGCCTCGTGAAGCCTGGCGCGCCCGACGAGAGCTGGCTCTGGATCAAGCTGAACGGCGAGATCGAAGACGAAGACAGCGGCGACCTGGTGGTGGACCCGAAGTGGGGCGAGCCAGGGACCAACTGCCGCGGCGCGGATGGCTTCGGCAAGCGCATGCCGCGCGTGGCCCCGTTCCGCCTCGCCCCGAGCAGCCTCGCTACGATCCGCGCCTGGATCGCGAACGGCGCGCCGGGGCCGAGTGATGACTGAGCTACGAGCCCTCGCGCTCCTGGCTGCGAGCCTCGTCTCGATCGCTCCCTCCGCGGTACACGCGCACGCACTCGAGTCGCTGCGCGACGTGGCATTTCATCCCACCGACGCGAGCGCGCTCGTCGTGAGCTACGCGGAGGGCGGCGGAGGGCTGCTGATCTCGCGCGACCACGGGCGCTCCTTTCAGCTCCTCTGTACCTCCGCGATCACGGGGCGCCCGGAGAGCAACGCCGCTCCGCCGCTGGTGCTGCTCAGTGGCGACGGGCACCTGCTCGTGGGCACCTTTCGCGGGCTGTTTCGAGACGACGGTCACGGCTGCAACTTCCAGCGCGTGCCCGAGCTCGCAGACGGGTACGTGTGGCAGCTGGTCAATGACCCGGACGATCCGGCGGTCGTGTATGCGCTGACCGCGTCGGGAGGAGGCGCCAGCAACGCCGCGCTTCGTTCGCGCGACAACGGTGCCAGCTGGTCACCGATCAGCCCCCCCGAGCCTGCCTTCTTCCAGAACTTGCGGATCGAGAAGCAAGCCGACGGCACGCGCCGGATGCTGTTGAGCGTCTGCAAGCCCGCGACGGCGACGACCGTCGAGGCCTGCGAGCTTCGCAGCTCGCTCGACGAGGGGATGACCTTCAGCGTGCTCGCGCTCCCGCCCGAGCTGAGCCTGACCGTGCTCGGCACCGACGTTGTCAATCCCATGCGCCTGTACGCGGTCGGCGATGGCCCTGTCGTGGTCAGCGCGCTGGCCTTGTTCATCAACGACAGCGCGGGCGCGCCGAGCGAGTGGAAGACGGCGGCAAAGCTCTCGGAGCTGGGCACCTTCCTGCTGCCGAAGGAAGGCGGCCTGTGGCTCGCGGATCCCAGCGAGCGCACCCTGCTGCACGTGCTCCCCGGGGCGGCGATCGGCTCGCGCGACGTCGCGGGCGCGAGCAGCTTCGTGCGAAACCCCCTCACCGGAGAGTACCTGCTCGCCCGCGGCTTCACGATGACGCAGGCCTCGGCGTCCGCCGCCGCGGAGGGCCCTGTCGTGCTGGACATGAACTCGGTGGCGCAGCTCGTCACGTGCGGCCCCGGCAACGACGTGGGCAGGCTGTGCTCCGAGCAGCTCGTCGTGGGCTGGTGCGAGGTGAGTCACTTTCCGGCGGCTCCCTTCTGCGCCCCGCTGCTCGCTCCCGCGGCGAGCGATGCCGCGCCTGCACCGTCGGCGCCGGTGGACGCGGGCCTTGCGGCAGCGCCTGCGGAGCCCTCGGGCTGCCGCGTGCAGCCCGGCGACACTGGCTGGCCGGGCTCGGCGCTGCTCCTCGTGCTCGCCGCCCTGGCAGTGCGACCGCGCGCCAGGCTGGCCGCGATCAGGGGAGC
>DASUME010000012.1:0-6233 GCA_036277895.1 Polyangiales bacterium | reverse complement strand
CGGTTGAGCACACGCGCGCCCGCGCTGTCATGCTCGGTGTCGAGCAGCTTCTCCAGCCGCGCGCGCGAGTCGTCCGGGAAGCTGTCGATCATGCGCCCGCGCTCGCGATCGCCGCGCGCGCGGCGGTGCTCGACCCACACCCGTAGCGGGCCCGTGATGCCGCGCGTCTCCTCCTGCCGCAGCTCGCCCACCTTCTCCACGTAGAACGCCGCCGCGTCGAACTCTTCGAGCTCCAGGTGCGCCATCACCAGGCGCATCGTGATCAGGCGGCGTGTGGACAGATCGGGCGCACGCAGCAGCGCCTGCCGGTAGAGCAGCAGCACTTCTTCGCGGCGACCTCCGAGGCCGAGCTCCAGGCGCAGCCGCTCGCGTGTCCACGTGCTCGGCACCTGGCCGTCGAGCGGCAGCTCGTAGACGTCGAGGTCGCGGCCGCGCGAGCAGGTGGTGACCAGCTTGTGGGCAGCGGGCGCCGGGTACTGGCAGTTCCAGCTGGAGTCGGTGAGCTGGACCGGCGGCTGCGCGGCGATCTTGTCCGGCGAGCCCTCGAACGGCACGCGGAAGAGCACGCCGTGATCGCTGGCGTCGACCTGTCCATCGTGGTTCGAGTCGCTGAAGAACTGCACGAAGTACAGGTCGCGTCCATCCCGGCCGAACGCGGGCTGGCCGGTCATGCCCGGCAGATCGATCTCGATCGGAATGCTCGGCCCACCGGCGAGCGGCGCCGCCTCCAGCCGGCCCATCGTACGCGCCGCGAAGCCCGGCCCCACGTGCGAGTCCGTGCGATCGACCGGCACGTAGACCAACCAGCGCCCGTCGGGCGAGATCGCGGGGTTGGTCCAGTTGTGCTCCGAGAGCATGCGCGTCTTCAGCTTCGTGTTCACCTCGGACACGCGCAGGTCGCCGTCGATCGACGTGCGCTCGACCAGCGCGATGCGCTCGTTGTCGATCCACTCCGCCTGCAGGGCGGCCGGCGCCTCGTCGAGGCAGCGGCGATCTTTGCCCTCGGGCAGGCTGCGCATGCACAGGCGCCCGCTCGCCTGGTCACTGAACGAGATGTACAGCAGCCGCTTGCCGTTCGGGCTCACGCGCGGCCAGGTCACGTCCGCGGACTCATCGAACACCCGGTGCGCGCGGCCCTCGTCGTCCTGCGCGTAGATCTCCTTGCGCGTGTCCTGGTTGGACACGAAGTACAGCGTCTGCTCGTCCGGCGAGAGCTGGCCCAGGAACTGATCGTTGATCGCCACCGTCAGCCGCTCGGGCCGCCGCAGCGCATCCTGCGCCTCGTCGTCCTGCGCGCGCGTCGATGCGGGCCGGAGGCCGCGCGAGCACAAGACCGAGAGCGCCAGCAGCGGCAGCGCGAGGGCGGCCGCACGCTTCAGCATGCCTTCGGCCCCCAGCTACCGTCCGGCCGCTGCATCCAGGCGCGGCAGACCGCGTTGCGCGCATGCTCCTCGAACCACCTCGTGCGCAGCGTGTCCACGCTCTGCTCGGGCCGCTCTTTCTGCATCCACTGCCAGAGCTGCACCCGCGCGCGGTTGGTACGATCGATCAACGTCAGCGCCTGGTTGCGATCCGCGGCGCCGATGCAGTCGTCGTGGGTGTCGACCAGCAGGCCGTCGTTGCCCTCGCCGACGCAGCGCTGACGCAGCAGCGCGTCGAGCCGGTCGGGCTCCGTCTGCTCGGTCTGGTCGATGATCGGCGCGGGCATGATGCCGAGCGCCTCCAGCTGGTCCGGCGTCAGCGGCAAGGGCCGCGCGCCCACCGCGCCCACCGTCAGGTCGCGCTCCAGACCCTCGAACGAGCCGCTCGCTTGTTGCTCCAGCGCCGTCGCGCGGTCGACCATCACGATCTCGGGCACCTTGATGCAGCCGGTCAGGATGGCTAGCGCCAGCACGTATCTCATGGCGTGGCCTCCTGGGGTTGCAGGGTGCTCATCATTCGCTCCATCAGCGGGCCGATCGGGATCCCGCGTATGTCGTTCAGCTTGATCAGCCGCGCCAGACCGCCGAGCTCGACGCCCGCATTGGCGAAGCCATGCTGGAACGAGAGCTTCACGCGATCTGGATAGCCGAAGCGCAGCGCACGGCGGATCTGGTTCAGTGCCGCGTCCGCGTGCAGCGGATCCTGCAGGTCGAGCAGGTCCGTCAGGTGGCGGCGGCCGATGCGCAGGATGTCCGCGCGGCCCTCGATGCTGCGCTCGCGGATGCCGATCGTGAGCGCGGCGTTGCCGTCGAACGGCTCGCCGTGTGAGCTCTCCACGCCGCTCGCGCGCAGGTTGGCGTCGATCTTGGAATCGAGCCCGTTGTACTCGAACATGCCGCTGCCGGTGATGGTGCCGTTGCGCGCGCCCAGCTCCACCTGCGACAGCGACACGATGTTGCGCGCGATCTCCAGGTTGGCCGCGAACGGCGCAAACGAGAACCACGGCGTCTGCACGCGCCCGATCGACATGAAGCTGCGGTAGCCGAGCGCGGGGTGTTGGTCGGAGAAGCGCTGCGCGGCGTACGGGTTGATGCGCGCGCCGCGCAGCAGCTCCACGCCGTCGTCAGCGACCAGGAAGTCGGTCACTACCGGCAGGTCGCCGTCGACCGACTCGATCGCGATGTTCTCCTTCGGGATGCGCACGGTCGCACCCTCCAGCCGCAGCTTGGCGGCGGAGTGAAACAGCCGAAAGTCCGAGGACGAGAGCACGACATCCATCGCCAGCTTGCCCTGCCCTTCGAAGAACGACGGCAAGCGCGAGAGATCCTGCTCGAGCAAGCTGCGCACGGAGATCCGGCGCTCGTCGCGCGTCAGCTGCACGCCACCCGAGAGCGAGAGCCGCGTGCCGCCCGCGCGGTTGTCGACGCGCAGCTCGTGGATCTTGATCAGGCCGTCGGCGTCGCGCCGCGCGTGCAAGCTGCCCTCCACGTCTCCGACTGCGTAGCCGCCGGCGACGTGCTGCTGGAGGCGCTTGATCGTGACCTGCTGCGTGTGCTCGACGACGCCGTCTTTGATGCCGCCGGTGAGCGTGACCACGGTGTGGTCGTGCACGTCGTCCATGGCCACGCGCTCGCTGCCGAGCGCACCCTGGACCTCGGTCGCGCGTGCCTCGCTCTCGACCGTGCGGTGCTCGCCGTCGCCGCGCAGGGTCGCGTTCCAGGTCGCGGCCGGCACGCTGACCGCCACGTCGCCCTGCGCCCAGCGAAAGTTTCTGCTCTGGATCGCGATCGTGCTGTCGCCGCCGATCGTGCGCAGCGGATCGGCCGTCAGCTCGATGCCGCGCACGTCCGCGCGCTGAACCACGCCGGTCACCCGACCCTTGGCCGCGAGCTCCAGCTCCAGCTCACTCACGTCGAAGCCCGCCAGCGCGCGCGACTGTGCGAGCACACCCGCGAAGGCGGACAGGTCCGCGATCCGTCCGCTGACATCGTAGTCGAGCACGCGGTTCACGATCGCGACCTTCGCGTCCAGCGCCGCGCGCTGATCGGTCTTCACACTCAGCTCGAGCGCTGGCTTCGTGCGATCGACCTTCAGCGCGAGCAGCACACGATCGTCTGCCCGCTGTTGCCCCGCGTACTGCAAGCCCTGCACGCGTAGCTCGGCGCGCAGCTGGTGGCGCAAGCGATCGCCGGTGCTGTCGAGCTGGAGCTCGAGCGCGCGCGTGCGCAGATCAGCCAGCGTGGCCTTGTTCATGCGCAGCTCGCTGCGCTGTCGGATACGCGGCTCGCCGGAGAGGCGCTCGACGTGGCCCTTGGAGTGCAGCGTGGTCGCCATCTCTTCGAGCTTCATGTTCTGCGCGAGGTCGGACGCCAGATAGGGCCGCAGCAGGCTCAGGTCGGGCGCGCTCGCACTCAGCTCGTAATCGAGCGCTTCCCCGCGCCGCGTGGCCTGCAGGCTCACGGTAGCCGCGCCGCTGCGGGCCTCGAGCTCCACGCGCGCGCGTCGCGTCCTCGCCCGAGACGGCGAAGTCGGCCTCCAGCGGCAGCTCCTGCTGCGGCGTGCGCACGCTCTCCGCGCTCAGGCTGCCCTCGATCGAGCGGGCCTCCTTCAGCGGCGCGTGCGCACGGAGGCGAAGGTTGGTTGCGCTGACATCTGGCGCCTCGACGCTGGCGAGTGTCGCCTCGGCGCGCACGTCGCCGTGCGTGGCGTCGATCAGCTTGCGCGCGTGCAACACCAGCTCGCCGTCCTTCGCGCGCAGCCCCTGCGCGAGCGCGGCGAAGCGCAACGTGGCATCGCCGTCGATCACACCCTTGGCGTCCTGCGTGCCCGCGAAGCGCAGCGACACGTCGTCCACGCTCAGGTCCTGCATCGACAGCCGATCGAGCGCCGCGCGGCCCTCGGCGTGCAACCCGGCCGCGCTGGGCTTGGCCTTGATGTCGAGCGTCGCGTTCCCGAGCACGAGGTCGTCGAGCTTCAGCTCATGCAGCTCCCCCTGCACCGCCAGCGACGCGTTCGTCGGCGGCAGCGTGAGGTCGTCGACGCGGTAGTGGAGCGTGCCCGCGCGCAGCTGCAGAGCCGGCAGCCAGGGCGCCGCGAGCTCCAGCAAGTGCAGTGCATCGACGTCACCCTGCGCGTGCCGCACGCGCGGCGCGCCCTGATCGGGCAGCGTCAGCTCCGCCTCGGCGCTCGCCGCACCGTCGCCCAGCTCCAGCGTGCGCACGCTGATCTCGCTCGCCCCGTTGGCGAATACGGCGCGCGCCTGCAGCAGGGCCAGGTCCTTGACCGCGAGCTCGGGTACGAGGTCTTGCTGCGCCACCTTCACGTGCAGCGCAAGCGCGGCTTCGTGCGCCGTGGCGTCGATCGCGAGCGCCAGGGTGCCGCGCGCGCGCCTGCTCGAGCGCTCGAAGTCGACAGGCTTCTCCGACGTGCGCACCAGCAGCCGTGTGCCCTGGGCGACGGGCTGTGCATCGACGTCGAGCGAGAGCTCGCGCAGCGTGTCGCGCTCCACCACGCGCCCCCCCTCGCTGCGCAGCACGGTCGCGCGGAGCCGCTCGACGTGCACGTGGCGCAACGGCAAGCGCGCACCGAGCACGGACTCGGCTTGCTTCGACAGCGGTGTCGGCGGCTTGGCAGGGCCCTTGCCCGGCGGCGTGTCGAACGACGTGCGCCCGTGCTCGTCGAACAGCAACGTCAGCGCGGGCCGCTTGATCACCAGGTTGCGCAGCTGCGGCGCCTCGAGCGCGAGCTCCGCCGTCACGCGCTCCACCTGCAACAGTGTGGGCGCGATCGCGCGCAGCGGCTTGGCGCCGTGCACCACGAGGCCCTGGAGCACGAGCGTGAAGCCGTGCAGCGTGGCGTCCGCGTAGTCGATGTCGTAGCCGGCGGTGTCGTGCACCAGCGCGACCACACGACGCTTGACCCACGGGTGCGCGAGGTTGGTGACGATCACCAGCACGCTCGCGCCGAGGATCGCGAGCACGGCAACCAGCGCGAGGAGCCCACGCACGACCCAACGTGCGGGCCGCGCGGGGGTCAGCGCCGGCGGGGGAGCCGGAGACTGCTGAGCCACCCCGGGTATGTATCACGTGACCCGCGGATGTGCGGGCTGCCTCAATAGAAGCTGAGGTTGTCGATGTAAACGTCCAGGCTGCTGCTGGGCAGCGAGGTGAACTGCACGTACAGGATCTGGCTCGGATCGAAGGTCACGGGCGTGCCCCAGCCGGCCTGCTTGAGGTTCGCGAACACGGCCTTGCGCAGCGCCCAGGTGGCAGGCGCGGTAAGCGTCACCCCGAACAGGTCGTTGCAGTTCGTGGTGCAGGTGCCGTTGTCCGCGACCGGCACGGTCTGCTTGGTGGCGACCTGCACCAGCACGCTGCCGCTGCCCTTCATGTGAAACTCGATGCCGGTCTGCTTGGACGCGTCGTAGCCGCAGCCGTACGCATTGAGCCCGACCGCCATGCCCGCGCCCCAGTTGGTGAAGCCGCTGGAGATGAAGTGCATCGAGCGAGCGCTGCCGGTCGCGCCGAGGTTGGTCGGCACGGGTACGCTGCCCTTGGGCGGGACGAGCGTGCCGCCGGTCGCGTCGGCGACCATGTACCACTCGCCGCTCAGGCCGTAGTTGGGGAGGATGTTCTCGTCGCCGTCCTCCAGGTCGTCGATCAGGGCGGGGTTGCCGGGCGACGCGGGGTCGCCGTCGCCCTCGCACACCAGCGCCTCGCTGCCGCCGCAGGCGTAGCGCCCCACGCCGCACGCACCGCACGCGCTGCCAGCCGTCGTGGCGAGCGTCGCGCAGCCACCGCACGCGTTGAGCA
>DASUME010000011.1:0-6334 GCA_036277895.1 Polyangiales bacterium | reverse complement strand
GACGCGCGTCGAGGTGGGCAACGTTGGCTTGCGCGTGAACCTGGCCGGCCCATCGCGCGGCGTGGAGAGCGTGCCGGTGGTGACGGGCTGGGTCTGGTACAACCCGTTCACCGAGCAGATCGTCGAGTTCCCGACGCGCGTGCTGTCGGTGACCTGGACGCGCGACCGCAGCGAGAACCGCGACTTCGACGAGTCGATCACGTTTGCCTCGGCGGAAGGTCTCACCATCAACGCCGACGTCGGCTTCGCGTTCCACATCGAGCCGGCGATGGCGCCGCGGCTCTACACGCGCTTTCGGCAGGCGGACATCAACGTGCTGGCGCACGGCTACATCCGCAACCTCGTGCGCGACGCGCTGAACGAGGTCGCGTCGACGATGCCGGTGCAGGACGTGTACGGCGCCAAGAAGGGCGAGCTGCTGTCGAAGTCGCGCGAGCGCATCGCGGCCGTGTTCGAGAAGGATGGCATCGGCGTCGATCAGCTCACGTTCGCGGCCAGCCTGCGTATGCCCGAGAGCGTAGAGCAGGCGATCAACCGCACCATCGAGCAGAACCAGGCGGCGATCTCCGCACAGAATCGCGTCGCGCAGGTAGAGGCGGAGGCCAAGCAGAAGGTCGCGCAGGCGACGGGCGACGCCGAGGCAGTGCTGATGCGCGCGAAGGCCGAGTCCGAGGCGAACCGCCTGCTGACGCAGTCGCTGTCGCCGCAGCTGATGGAGTACAAGCGCCTGGAGAAGTGGGATGGAAAGCTGCCCCAGGTCACCGGTGGCGGAACGATCCCGATGATCCAGCTCGGGGAGCGCTGAGCGAACGGCATTGTTGTGGAGCGACTAGTAGTGGTATGCGGAGTCAACGACTCGCGCGCGCTCGATCAATTCCGTGCGCGCAGGAGGCCCCCCGCATGATTCGGTTGCGCTGTGTATGTGCCGCTGCGCTAGCTCTCTACACGGCTTGTGGCGATAACTCGGGAATTACCAGCGATCTCTACGACGCTGGAACGAAGCCGTCGGAGACGACCGACGCCAAGGTCTCGCTCGATGCGCAGACGTCGACGACGCGCGATACCGGCACCAGACCGGTCTTGCGCGCGGACGGCTCGCAGGAACCGAACCCGGCGTGCGTGAACTTGCAGTGCGAGGTGCGTGCTTGCCCGGGTGGCGGCACGACGAGTGTGAGCGGCATCGTGTACGACCCGGCGGGCAAGAACCCGCTCTACAACGTCGCGGTGTTCGTGCCGAACACGACGCCCGAGCCGTTCGACAACGGCGCCAGCTGCGACACCTGCAACTCGCTCTACACGGGCTCGCCCGTGGTCTCGACACTCACCGACGCCAAGGGCGCGTTCAAGCTCGACAACGTGCCGGTGGGCACGAACATCCCGCTCGTGATCCAGATCGGCAAGTGGCGCCGGCAGCTGAAGCTCGCGACCGTCGCGGAGTGCACCGACAACCCGCAGCCAGACAAGTCGCTGCGCTTGCCCAAAAACCGCAGCGAGGGCGACATCCCGCTGATCGCGGTGTCGACCGGTGGGGCGGACACGCTCGAGTGCTTGTTGCGGCGCATCGGCGTCGACGCCTCGGAGTACGTGCCGGGCGCGAACGACGCGGGCCGCATCCAGATCTATCGCGGCAAGAGCTACGGCGGAAACTCCGCCGCGCCCAACACCAACCCCTCGGCGCCCGACAGCGAGACGAGCCTGTGGAACAGCAGCGACTCGCTGCTGCGCTACGACCTCGTGCTGCTCTCGTGCGAGGGCGACGAGACGCAGAAGATGAACCAGCAGGCGCTGCACGACTACGCCAGCACGGGCGGCCGCGTTTTCGCCTCGCACTTCCACTACTCGTGGTTCAACACCGGCCCGTACGGCAGCGAGAACCTCGCCAGCTGGCGCACCGGCAGCAACGACATCGGCGACATCAACGCCGACATCGTGACCACGCTGGCGGACGGCAAGGCGTTCGCGAAGGGCGTCGCGCTCAAGGACTGGCTCGGGAACGTCGGCGCGCTGACGAACGGTCGATTGCGCATCGAGGACGCGCGGCACAACGCGGACGTCAGTGCCGCCAACGATCCGTCGCAGCCCTGGATCGTCGCAGCCGAAGGCAACGACAAGGGCGCGACGCAGTACTTCTCCTTCAACACGCCGACCGACGCGCTCGCGAACGTGGGCGACACCGCGCCGATGTATTGCGGGCGCGTCGTCTACAGCGATCTGCACGTCGGTGCGGCGTCCGGAGACGACAAGGGCAAGGCGGTCCCGACCGGCTGCTCGAACCGAGACCTCTCGCCACAAGAGAAGGCGCTGGAGTTCATGCTCTTCGACCTGTCGTCGTGCATCACGCCGGACGAGCTGCCGCCCGCTCCGCCGCCGCCGATCATCTGAGCTCAACCGCGGAAGAAGAAGAACCAGAGCAGCAGGACGACGCCGAACGGCACGCCCATGAAGTACAGGATCGCCGGGACCAGCACGCGGCCAGACTGCTTCTCGTTACGGGTCGTCATCTCGGTGCGCATGGTAGTGCCTCCTGCACTGGGCGTGAGCAGGAAGCAGGCCAAGCGGGTTTCGCGCGCTTTCGCTGCGTGGGCTCACGAACTGAGCGTGTTCGTCGGCACATTCTCGCCGCTACGCACGCCTTGTCGCCACAGCGCGGGCGCCACACCCACGAGGCGCTTGTAGGCGCGGCTGAAGGCCGCCTCGGACGCGTAGCCCACCTGCTGCGCGATCTCGGCGATGCCGGCCGCGCCGTCGCGCAGCAGGTGCGCCGCCAGCTGCATGCGCCACTGCGCGAGGTACTGCATCGGTGGTACGCCTGCGTAGTAGTTGAAGCGCTCGGCGAGCACCGAGCGCGACGCACCCACCTCGCGCGCGAGCTCGTCGAGCGTCCAGCCGTGCGCGGGCCGGCCATGCAGCGCGCTCAGCGCACGGCCGATGGTGGGATCGCGCAGGCCCCCGAGCCAGCTCGCGCTCTCGGCGGGCAGCTCGGCGAGGAAGTCGCGGATCACCTCGATGAACAGCAGCTCGCTCAGGCGCGACAGCGCGCACTCGCCGCCCGCTCGCCGCTGCTTGGACTCCGCGACCGCGACCTGCACCAGGTGCTCGCGCATGGTGTTCGCGCCGCGTCCGCGCACCACCAACATGCGCGGCAGCGTGGCCAGCACCGGGTTGAACGGGCGCGCGTCGCAGCCGAGGAAGCCGCACACCAGCGACGCAGGGTCCGCGTCTCCGTCGCCCAGGTTGAGCACGAACGGCAGCGCGGCATCGCGCCGATAGTCGCCGAGGTCGGGCGGGTGGCGCATGCCGGGTGCGCTCGACATCACGTGCGCGTCGCCCTGCGGGAAGACCACGATGTCGCCCTGCTCGAGCAGCACGGGCGCTCCGTCGAGCAGGCCCGCGTAGCACGAGCCGGATGTCACCACGTGGTACTCGATCACGTGATCCGCGGAGGGCAGGATCTGCGGGCCGACCAGCGCAGCCGGCGGCGCCTCCGCGACCCAGGGCGCGATCGCGCGCACGTCGAAGTACACGGCGCCCGTGAGGCGCAGCGCGCGCAAGACCTCGGACAGCGTGTCGGTGCTCATCGCAACTCCGGACGATCGGCAATGTGGCCCAGACGCCTGGTCATTAACGCGTTTCGGTCTCTTACGTACAACCAGAGGCGTGGAAATGCACCACGTCGAAGGGACGCTACGCATGAGTATCGATCGATTGGACCTGAACGCCATCAAGACCCGTCAGCAGGCGATGTGGGCCTCGGGGGACTTTGCCGTGATCGGCACGACGCTGCAGATCGTGGGGGAAACCCTGTGTGAAGCCGCCGACGTACAGGCGGGCGAGCGCGTGCTCGACGTGGCCTGCGGCAATGGCAATGCGCTGCTGGCGGCGGCTCGTCGCGGCTGTCGGGCGACCGGGCTCGACTACGTGCCGGAGCTGTTGGCGCGAGCGCAGGAGCGCGCGGCGGCAGACCGGCTGACGGTGCAGCTCGAGCTCGGCGACGCGGAGCAACTGCCGTTCGGGACCGGCACGTTCGACGCGGTGCTGTCGACGTACGGCGTGATGTTCGCGCCCGATCATGCGCGTGCGGCCAGCGAGCTGCTGCGCGTGTGCAAGCCGGGCGGGCGCATCGGCCTCGCCAACTGGACGCCGGAAGGTTTCCTCGGCGAGCTGCTGCGCACGGTCGCCAAGCACGTGCCGCCGCCCGCAGGCGTGGCCTCGCCGCTCGGCTGGGGCAGCGAGAACAACCTGCGCGAGCTGTTCCCGGGCCGCGAGCTGCGCATCGCGCGCAAACACTTCGTGTTCCGCTATCGCTCGGTGGAAGAGTTCACCGACACGATGCGCCGCTTCTACGGGCCGACCTTCAAGGCCTTCGAGGCGCTGCAGCCGGAAGGCCAGGACGCGCTGAGGCACGACATGCTCGCGCTGATGAGCCGCCACAATCGCAGCGCGACCGCCTGTGCCGTGCCCGGCGAGTACGTCGAGGTGATCGTCCAGAACTGAGGTGGGGGCTCGAAACGGCGGCATAGCTCACAAACGTGCTGCGGGAGCGGATCCGCGTGCGCTTCCGTGGCAGCATGCCGCCGTGCTTCCTTCTCGCTGGGTGTTGGCCGCTGTGTTGTTGCTCGCGTGCGGCGACGACGCTTCAGGACCCGAAACGCCGCGCGACGCGGGACCCGACGCCGCGCGCGCAGACGTCGATGCCAGCATCGAGGACGCTCGCGTCGTCGTCAGCGATGCGTCGGTGAACGACGCCGAGGCGCCCGTCGAGACCGACGCAGGCAGCATCGATTGTTCGGCGCCCGCGGACGGCGTGCTGCCGCGCGATCTGCGCTGCACTGGCTTGTACAAGGCCGGCACCGAGCTCGCCGAGGGATTGATCGAGTACACGCCCGCCTACGTGCTGTGGAGCGACGACGCCGACAAACGCCGCTTCGCGAGCTTCCCTGCCGGCACGAAGATCGACGTCCGCGATCCGAACGCGTTCGTGTTCCCCGAGGGCACGAAGTTCTGGAAGGAGTTCAGCGTGCTCGGCAGCGACGGCAGGCCGCGGCGCGCGGAGACGCGGCTCTTGCAGAAGGGCCCCGACGGCTGGCTCTACACGAGCTACGTGTGGAACGCCGCGCAGACCGAGGCGATCCAGATGGACAACACGAACGGCGTGCCGAACCAGGACGTCGGCGGCACCGCGCACATCGTGCCCACGCGCGACCAGTGCAACGAGTGCCACGGCGGCCGCACGGATCAGATCCTCGGCTGGGACGCGGTCATGCTCGGCAGCGGCGCGACGATCGATCGCGCGCAGCTCGCCCCCTTCGTCGATGCGCTGCCGGCGGCGACCATTCCCGGCAGCGCGGTGGAGCAAGCCGCGCTCGGCTACCTGCACGCCAACTGCGGCGTCAGCTGCCACAACGAGCTCGCGACCGCGAAGGCGCGCGACTCGGGCCTGTTCCTGCGCCTGGAGGCAGGCGAGCTCGCCACGGTGCAAGCCACGGACACCGTCCGGACCGGCATGAACAAGCAGCCGAGCCCGAACGCGAAGCTCGACGGCCTGCCCACCAACGTGACGAGCTGGCGCGGCATCCGCTCTGGCCAGCCCGATCGCAGCCTGCTGGTCGCGCGTCAGCGCATTCGCGGCTTCGAAGGACAGATGCCCCGCATCGGCACGAAGATCGTGGACGAGCAGGGCGTGCAGAGCGTGGTGGACTGGATCGAGGCCATGCCGACGATCGGCGGCTATCCAGCCCCGGCGCCTTAGGAGATCAGTTCCTTGACGGTGTCGCGCTCGCCGACCAACTCCTCGTTGGTCGCGGCGAGCTTGCCCTTCGCGAACTCGTCGAAGGTGTTGTTCTTGAGGATCTCGTAGCCGTCCTTGGTGGTCTTGACCGGCACGCCGGCCCAGACGCCCTCGGCGAAGCCGTAGAAGCCGTCGCTGGGGACCGCCACCGAGTGCACGGTGCCGGGGATGGTCAGGTCACGGACGTGGTCGACCAGCGCGCTGGCCGCCGAGGCCGCCGAGCTGAGGCCACGCGCCGCGATGATCTCCGCGCCGCGCTTGCCGACCTTGGGCAGGAACTCGTTCTTGAGCCACGCCTCGTCCTTGATCACCTCGGTCACGGGCTTGCCCTTGATCTTGGCGTGCGTGAAGTCGGCGAACATCGTCGGGCTGTGGTTGCCGTAGATGTAGATGTCCGAGACGTCGGTCACCGCCACGCCGGCCTTCTTGGCCAGCTGGGCGGCGGCGCGGTTCTGATCGAGGCGAACCATCGCGGTGAAGCGCTCGCGCGGCAGGCGCTTGGCCTGGAGCGCAGCGATCATCGTGTTGGTGTTGCAAGGATTGCCG
>DASUME010000010.1:0-11162 GCA_036277895.1 Polyangiales bacterium | reverse complement strand
CCCGCTCGCTAGCTCACCAGAAGACGGACTCGCGCTCGGCCAGGCCGCGCTGGAGCATGGTCCGGATCGAGCCGCGAACGGCCTCCACGCGCTCCTCGATGTCCGCGTCGTCCTCGTCCGGATCACCCTCGAACAACATCGGCTCCCCGAAGTAGACGCGATACTTCGTCGGCAGCGGCAGCGGCACGCCGAGCAAGAGCTGCGGGATGATCGGGAACGCGGGCATGCCGAACATCTTTGCGAGCGCGCCGATGTTGGCGATCGCGGGGAACTGCTCCTCCGCGCCGACCACCG
Source organism: Polyangiales bacterium (assembly GCA_036277895.1). Classification (GTDB taxonomy): domain Bacteria; phylum Myxococcota_A; class Polyangia; order Polyangiales; family DASUME01; genus DASUME01. The sequence continues at coordinate 10,868 of DASUME010000010.1, read as the reverse complement.
CGATCGGCACGATCGGAGCGCGCGTCTCCAGCGCGAGGCGCATGAAGCCCGGGCCGAAGTTGGCCAGCTGGTAGCGTTCGCTGAACGGCTTGGACAGCCCGCGTACGCCCTCGGGGAACACCAGCAGCGGGTGCTCGGCCTCGAGCAAACGCCGCGCATTGTCGGGCGATCCGAGCACCTGCCCCACGCGCATGAAGAGCACCGACACGAACGGCAGCCGCTGCGCCCACTTCTCCACCATCGAGCGCGCGAGGATCGGCGGATCCCGATCGAGCATCAGCGCGGTGGCGATCATCATGCCGTCGATCGGCAGGTGGCCCGAGTGGTTGGCCACCAGCAGCGCCCTGCCCTGCGGCACACGATCGATGCCGAACACCTCGGTGCGGAAGTACGTGCGATGCAGGAACAGCATCGCCGCGAGCATGTAGCGAGCGACCTCGGGATCGAACCCGAAGGGGTCGAAGCCCGCCTCGTTCGCCTGCATCTTGAGCGTTGCGACCCGGCTGGCGATCTCCTGGCCGTAGCGGCGCTCGACGAAGCCGGCGATCAAGTCCAGCCCGCGACGCTCCTTGGTGCCGCGCTTGGGCAGCACGTCTGCCGCAGTGAGTCTGGGCAGCTGAGGCGGGTCCACCTGCCTGAGCGCTGTGGGCTTGGGCACCACCGCGGACTCGCGCTCCGGCGCCTCGGAAGCTTGCTCCCGCACGGGGCGAGGCGGCGGGTCTGAGCGAGCCTCCATGGTCATGGCCCACAGGGTGACTGACGGACCGTGCCTGCGCTAGACGCGATCTCGCCTCGGACATGGCGGTTTCGCACTGCGTGCGTCGCGAGAGGGAGGCCCTATACTCCGGCCCGCCATGGGTTACTCCGCTTCGTTTCGCTGCGTCGCCGGCTGCACCGGCAGCTGGCCCGTCACCACGGTCATCTACCATTGCCCCACCTGCGGGGGCCTGCTCGAGGTTCGCCACGACGTCGCCGCGCTCAAGGAGCGCAGTGCGAGCGACTGGATGAGGCTGTTCGAGCAGCGCTACAAGACCACCAAGTGGCCGTACGGAAGCGGCGTTTGGGGCAAAAAAGAGTGGGTGATGCCGGACGTCCGGGACGAGAACGTCGTCTCCATGGACGAGGGCGGCTCGAACCTGTTCTGGGCCGAGCGCTACGGCCGTGAGCTGGGCCTCGACGAGCTCTGGATCAAGCTGTGCGGCAACAGCCACACGGGTTCCTTCAAGGATCTCGGCATGACGGTGCTGGTGAGCGTCGTGCGCCAGATGATCCGCGACGGCCAGCCCATCCGCGCGATCGCGTGCGCTTCCACCGGTGACACCTCGGCGGCGCTGGCGGCCTACTGTGCGGCTGCGGGCATTCGCTCGGTGGTGCTGCTTCCGCGCGGGAAGATCTCGACCGCCCAGCTGGTGCAGCCGCTCGCCAACGGCTCGCTGGTGTGCGCGCTCGACACCGACTTCGACGGCTGCATGGCGATCGTGCAGCGGCTCGCCAAGGAGCCCGGCATCTACCTCGCCAACTCGCTCAACTCGCTGCGCCTCGAGGGCCAGAAGACGGTCGGCATGGAGATCGTGCAGCAGTTCGACTGGCAGGTGCCGGACTGGGTGATCATCCCCGGCGGCAACCTCGGCAACGTGAGCGCCCTCGGCGCCGGCTTCGATCTGATGCGCGAGCTCGGGTTGATCACCAAGAAGCCGCGCTTCGTGGTCGCGCAGGCGCAGGCCGCGAACCCGCTCTACCTCGCGTACAAGGCGGGCTACGACAAGTTCAAGGCGATCGAGGCGCAGGAGACGGAAGCTTCCGCGATCCGGATCGGCAACCCGGTCAGCATCCATCGCGCGATCAAGACGCTGAAGTCGTACGACGGCATCGTCGAGCAGGCCTCGGAGCGGGAGCTGGCGGAGGCCTCGGCGGCCGCCGATCGCACGGGCGCCTACACCTGCCCCCACACCGGCGTCGCGCTGGCGGCGCTGGAGAAGTGCGTCGCCCGCAAGGAGATCAAGCCGGGCGAGCGTGTGGTCGTGATCTCCACGGCCAACGGACTGAAGTTCACGGACTTCAAGGTGCGCTTCCACGAGGGCCGCAACGGGGCTTCCCCGCACCGCAACCAGCCGATCGATCTGCCGAACGACTTCGAGGCCGTGAAGAAGGCCGTGCTCGGCGACCTCGATCGCTGACGGGCTCGCGCGCTACGACTTCTGAAAGTGGCCGAGCAGGGCCTCGCGGGTCGACTTGTGGAGCGTCGCTGCGCGCGCTCGCACCTCGAACACATCGTCGCGCCTCACGGAGCCGAGGCTCTTGAGCTCGAGCAGGTGACTGCTCTTGAGCTCGAACGTGAGCGAGAGCGGCTGGCCGGGGGCGAAGGGCTCGGCGCAGCGCAGCACGAACTGCTTGCCGTCGAAGCTCACCACCTCGATGGCGCCGCTGCGCGGGGAGCACAGCTTGCCCATCATCGGCGCTTGCTCATCGCGTCCTTGGCCTCGCGCAGCTCGACCTTGCGCTTGATGTCATGGCGCTTGTCTTCCATGTCCTTGGCCTTGGCCAGGCCGAGCTCGATCTTGGCGCGCCCGTTCTTGAAGTAGACCTGCACCGGGATCAGCGTGTAGCCGCGCGTGGCCAGCTTGCCGGTGAGCTTCTCGATCTCGTGGCGATGGGCGAGCAGCTTGCGCGAGCGCTTGGCCTCGTGCTGGAACGCGTTCGCCTGCGCGTACGGGCCGATGTACATCTTGTGTACGAACAGCTCGCCATTGTAGATGCCTGCGTAGGCACCTTCGAGATCGGCCTTCTTGTCGCGCAGGCTCTTCACCTCACTGCCGGACAGCTGCATGCCGGCCTCGAGGCGCTCGTCGATCACGTAGCGAGCGAGCGCCTTGGGGTTGCGGCAGACCATCAGCTCGCCGGGTGGCTGGGGTTTCGCCATGGACCGCCCGGTTTAGCACTACGGCGTCACGGATCGCGTCGCGAGGGCGTCGAGGCGCCGTTTTTGCGGCCGTGGCGCGGAGCGGAGCGGGACTGAGGTCCCGCGGAGCGAGCACGCGGCCGCAAAAATGGTGGATCGGCGGCCGCAGTAGCGAGGCGTGGCGCAGTAGTGCTAGCGCGTGTCGGGCGCGGGCTCCACGACGATCGAGTCGGGGGGTGGCTCGTCGATCGGTTGGGGGGCGCTCGGCTCGGGCACCGGTGGGTCCGGCTGCCGCTGGGGGGCCGCGGGCGCCTCGAGCCAGCCGCTCTGGATGTGGCGAAGGGTGTCGCCCACCGCCTCCGCCTCCAGCGAGCCGGGCAGGATGGTGCCGACCGCGTTGCGGTACAGGTCGACCTGCAGCGCGACGCTCTTGCCGGTCAGGCGGGCCAGCGCTGCACGGGCGATCCCGACCGCGTGCCGCGTGGCGAAGTCGGCCTTGCTCAGCTGGGCGGCGTTGTAGCGCGACGTCTCCTGGTCGATCCACGGGCCGGGCGCGAGCCGGACCACCGACGTGCGCTCGTCGCGCTCCGGCGCGAACGCCAGCTCCACGTCGAGCTGCGCCACCGTGTGCAGCGAAGGCCAGGCCACCTTCGCGCGCAGCTGGCCGTTGCGACCCGGCGCGAGCATGGACACGCAGGCGCGCGCGCCGAAGTCCGAGCTGTCGAGCACGCAGGGCACTGCCGACGCGTCCGGCAAGATGCGCTGCAAGGTGGCGCAGCCGACAGCTTCGTTCACCGAGGTACGCGTGTAGGCGACCAGGCTGTATTCACCGAGTGCGAAGCCATCGAGCAGCGCGAGCGTCGACGGCTGGAACAGGTCGTCCGCTTCGGCGTCCTCCGCCACCACCACGCCGCGCCCGGTGATCACGCGCACCGCGCTCGTGCGCCGGTTGGCTGCACCGAGCGCGATGAACCCGGCTTGCTGCACCCGCTCCTTGACGCGCAGGCCGCGCTGCGCGAGCACCCGCCGCACTTCCGTCTCCTCGTTCTCGACGTTGACGCCAGGACGCAGGAAGCTCGCCTGGTAGTCGAGGAACGCCTGCGGATCTTGAGCGGGTGTGCAGGCCGCGAGCGCGAGCAAGCCGAGCCACCTCATGGCAGCGTGCCGTCGCCCGCACCGAGCGCGCGCTGCATCTCCACCGTGTCCACCCAGCGCCCGTGCTTGAAGCCGACCGCGCGCTGGATGCCGACGTGTGTGAAGCCGGCGCGTGCGTGCAGCGCGATCGAGCCGGTGTTGGCGCTGTCGCCGATCACGGCGATCATCTGCCGCCACGGGCCGCGCTCGCAGATCTGCACGATGGCCGTCAACAACGCCGTCCCGACGCCGCGCTGCTGCGCCCCGGGGTCCACGTAGATCGAGTCTTCGAGCGTGTAGCGATAGCCCGCGCGCGTGCGGAAGCTGCTCGCGTAGCCGTACCCGAGCACGCGCTCATCCTCCACCGCGACCAGGTAGCACGCGAGCACCGCACGCCGGCGCTCCAGCAGCTCGTCCAGCGACGGCACCTCGTACTCGAAGGTAGCGACGCTGTGCCGCACGTAGTGGGCGTAGATCGCGTGCACGGCCGGCATGTCGGCATCGCAGGCGTCGCGCACGAGGTAGGGCATCGCTCGCTCACGCTAGAACATCTGCGCGTCGGGATCCATGGCATCGGCGCGCGCGAGGGCCAGTGTGTACACCGCCGCGGCTTCGTGCAGCGCGCGCCGTGCCTCGTCGAGCGTGGCGCCCGTGGTGCGCACGTCGTCGATCACCAGCACGCGCTTGCCGCGCGCAGCGGGAGCTGCCGCGAAGCTGCCCGCGAGCGCTTGCCTACGCGCGGCGCGCCCACGACCGACCTGGGCGCTCGCGCCACGCACGCGCACCAGCAAGCGCCGCGCGAGCGGCAGCTCCAGCGCCTGCGCCACCGGACGCGCGAGCAACAGGCTCTGGTTGTAGCCCCGCTCGCGCAGGCGGCGCGCGTGCAGCGGGACCGCAGTCACCACGTCGACCTTGCCGATCAGCGCCTGCGCGGGCTCGATCAGCCACTGCGCGAGCCCCCACGCGAGCTCACTCTGGCCGCGGTACTTCAAGCGGTGGATCGCGTCCCGCAGCGGCCCCCCGAACACGCACGCGTCGCCGTCGTGCAGCGACGAAGCGGCGATGCGATCGATCAGCGGCTCGCAGGCGGCACAGAACACCCACGCACGCGCCTCGATCGCGCCGTCGCAGGCCGCGCACGCGGGCGGGGCGAGCAGCTCGAGCAGTCCATTCCAGAGCCGGTGTCGCATGGCGGCGTATCGTCCGGAGTCGCGGGAGGTTGCGTCTGTGCGCTGCGACATCGCTCGCCGCGCGCGGGGGTACACCTTACGAGCCGATGTCGCTGACCCGCTGGCTGTGCCTCGGTCTCGCGGTCGCCGCGTGCGATGACGCGAGCGTGAAGAAGAAGCTCGACGCCGAGGTGCCCCCGGCCGTCGCTGCGGACGCGGGCGAAGTGCTGCCCAGCGGCCCGCCCGTGGAGCAGGGCGCAGCCAACACGCAGTTTCAGCCCGCCTTTCCCGGTCAGACGCGCGCGCCGGCGATGACGTCCGCGCAACCCACGGTGACCGAGCTGGCGAAATTCGAGACGCCGTGGGCGCTCGCGTTCCTGCCCGATCGGCGCATGCTGGTGACCGAGAAGCTCAGCGGGCGCATGTTCGTCGTCACGCCCGAGGGCACCAAGTCGCCGGCGATCACCGGGCTGCCGGCGGTCGAGGCGGGGGGCCAGGGTGGCCTGCTCGACGTCGAGGTCGGACCTGACTTCGCGACCAGCAGCCTCGTCTACTGGACTTACTACGAGTCGCGCGAGGGCGGCGGCAACGGCCTGACGGTCGCGCGCGCGAAGCTCGATGCGGGCGCCGCTCCTGCGCTGCGTGAGGTGCAGATCATCTTTCGGATGGAGCCCGCGCTGCAGTCGAGTCTGCACGCAGGCGGACGCCTGCAGTTCACGCCTGACGATCTGCTCTTCATCACGCTCGGCGAGCGCTCGATCCTGCCCGGCCGCGTGCAGGCGCGCGACCTGAACAGCCACCTCGGCAAGGTCGTGCGCATCCGCCCGGACGGCAGCGTGCCGAGCGACAACCCGTTCGTGGGCCAGGCCGGCGCGCGGCCGGAGATCTGGAGCCTCGGCCACCGCAACATCCTCGCGGCCGCGCTCGACGCACAGAACCGGCTCTGGATCACCGAGATGGGGCCGCGCGGCGGCGACGAGCTGAACCTGGTGCAGCGCGGCCGCGACTACGGCTGGCCCGAGATCGGCTACGGTGAGGAGTACACGGGCGAGCCCATCCACCAGGCCACGCAGCGCGAGGGCCTGGAGCAACCGGTGTACTACTGGGATCCGGTGGTCTCGCCGAGCGGCATGACCATCTACTCGGGGGCAATGTTCCCGGACTGGCGCGGCGACGTCTTCATCGGCGGGCTGTCGAGCACCGCCCTGATCCGACTGCGCGTGCGCAACGACCGCGTGGTGGGCGAGGAGCGCTTGCTGCGCGACCGTGGTGCGCGCATCCGCGAGGTGGCGCAGGGCCCCGAGGGTGCGCTCTACCTGCTCACGGACAGCAACAACGGCCAGCTCTTGAAGCTGACCCCCTGATCCGAACCGAAAGCTGCTCGCAATCCGCACTCGGTCCATTCGCAATCGCCGTCGCGTAGGACGGAGAAGACGCGGAGGGCGAACGTGCAACCCAGCAGCCGGCTCTACAACGAAGACCTCGCGTCGCTCGCGCAGCGCGGCGGGCAGACCTGGACCTGGTACAACATCTTCGCGTTCTGGATGTCGGACGTGCACAGCGTGGGCGGCTACATCTTCGCCGCCAGCTTGTTCGCGCTCGGGCTCAGCAGCTGGCAGGTCTTGATCTCGCTGCTGATCGGCATCCTGATCGTGCAGCAGCTGTGCAACCTGGTCGCCAAGCCGAGCCAGGTCACGGGTGTGCCCTACCCGGTCGCGTGCAGGCTCTCGTTCGGCATCTACGGCGCCTATCTGCCGGCGCTGATCCGCGGCATCATCGCGGTCGCCTGGTACGGCATCCAGACTTACCTCGCGTCGTCGGCGTTGGTGTTGGTGACGCTGCGCTTCCTGCCGTCGCTCGCGCCCTACACTGCGCGCTCCTTCCTCGGCCTGTCGTACCTCGGCTGGGTGGGCTTTCTGCTGATGTGGACGCTGCAGGCCGTGGTGTTCTGGAACGGCATGGAGGCGATCAAGAAGTTCGTCGACTGGGCGGGACCCGCGGTCTACGTGGTGATGGTGATGCTCGCTGGTTGGATCGCATGGAAGGCGCACTTTCGGCTCTCGCTCGATCTCAACGAGAGCGGCCACACGCTCAGCGGGGGCGCGGCGCTGTGGCAGATGCTGGTCGCCGTGGCGCTGGTGATCTCGTACTTCTCCGGCCCAATGCTCAACTTTGGCGACTTCTCGCGCTACGGCAAGACGTTCGACGAGGTGAAGCGCGGCAACTTCTGGGGCCTGCCGATCAACTTCCTGTTCTTCTCGATCATCACCGTGATCACCACCGCCGGCACCGTGCCCGTGTTCGGCCGCGTGATCCACGACCCGATCGAGACCGTCAGCATGATCGACTCCACCACCGCAGCCGTGATCGGCGCGTTCACGTTCGTCACCGCGACCATCGGCATCAACATCGTCGCCAACTTCGTGTCGGCGGCGTTCGACTTCTCCAACATCGCGCCGCACAGGATCAGCTGGCGCGCCGGTGGCATGTGGGCCGCGGTGGCCTCGGTGTTCATCACGCCCTGGAACCTGTTCAACTCGCCCGCCGTGATCCACTACACGCTCGACGTGCTGGGCGCCTTCATCGGCCCGCTGTTCGGCATCCTGATCGTCGACTTCTACGTCGTCAGGAGGCAGCAGGTAGACATCGACGCGCTGTACAGCGAGAGCCCGGGCGGCCGCTACTACTACGACCACGGCGTGAACTGGACCTGCATCAAGGCGATCATCCCCGCCGTGCTGCTCGCGCTGGTCGCGAGCTTCCTGCCCGGCATGCTCAGCGACTCCCCCTCGATGAAGGACCTCGCGAGCTTCGCGTGGTTCCTCGGCGCGGGCGCCGGCGCGCTGTTCTACCGACTGCTCGCAAGCGTCGAGGTGCCGATGCTCAGTGCGAGTACGGCTCGCCGCGCAGGATCGTGAAGGCGCGGTAGATCTGCTCGACCAGCAACAGGCGGGCGAGGCGGTGGGGGAGCGTCAGCGAGGAGAGCGAGAGCTGGACGTGCGCGCTTCGCGAGACCTGCTGCGGTAGCCCGTAGGAGCCGCCGATCAGGAACACCAGGTGTTGGATCGCGCTGTCGTCTTCGGCACGGCCGACCAGCTGCGCGAGCGCCGGGCTCGACACTGCGCGGCCCTCGACCTCGAGCGCGAACACGCGCGCGCGGGCGGGGATCGCCTTGGTGAACTTCTCGATCAGCTCGTCGCTCGGGAGGTCCTTGAGCTCGACCTCGTGGTACTGCGCGTAGCGACCGATGCGCTTGGCGTAGTCATCCACGGCCTCGCGCACGCCGCGCTCCTTGATCTTGCCGACCGCGACGACGTGCACGTGCACGCGTCAGGCGCGCTTCTGCTCGGCGATCTCGACGCGCTCGGCGTCGTACCAGAGCGCCTCGAGGTCGTAGTAGCCGCGCGTGTCCTCGTGGAAGATGTGCACCACCACGTCGCCGTAGTCCATAAGCACCCAGGCGCCCTGCGGCAGCCCCTCGATGCTGTTGGCCTTGTGCTTGTTGCGCGAGAGCTCGATGTCGATGTTCTTCGCGATTGCGTTGGCCTGACGGTCACTGGTGGCGCTCATCACCACCACGAAGTCCGCGTAGTCGACCTTGCCGGTGACGTCGATGATCTCGACGTCCTGCGCTTTTTTGTCGAGCGCAGCGGTCGCGATCTCGAGCGCCAACTCGCGCGCGGGATCGGTTGTCTCTTTGGTCGCGCGCTTCGTCGCCGTGACGCGCGTGCTCTTCTTGGCAGCCAAGCTCGTGCTCCGTTCACTCGTCCGCATCAACTGCGGACTTGTCCGTCTCCGTAAATGATCCACTTCCGAGTGCAGAGCTCTGCGAGTCCCATCGGGCCGTAGGCGTGCAGCTTGGTGGTCGAGATGCCGATCTCGGCGCCGAGTCCGAGCTGGCCGCCGTCGTTGAAGCGCGGCGATGCGTTCACGATCACCGCGCTCGCGTCGACCTCGCGCAGGAAGCGCTGGGCCTTGGCGTAGTCCTCGGTGACGATCACGTCCGTGTGGTTCGAGTTGTGCGCGGCGATGTGCGCGACCGCGGCGTCGAAGCCCTCGACGACGCGCACGTTGAGCGTCAGGTCGCCGAACTCGGTGTCGAACTCGGGGGCGGGGTTCAGGCGCGCCTCCGGGTAGAGGGTTCGCGTCTCTTCGCAGCCGCGGATCTGCACGCCCTGCTGCGAGAGCGAGGCACACAGCTTGGGCACGAACTCGGCCGCCACCGAGCGCGCGACGAGCAGCGTCTCGGCCGCGTTGCAGGCCGAAGGGCGCTGCACCTTGCCGTTGCTAATTATGCGCTCGGCCTTGGCGTAGTCCGCGGCGTCATCGACGTACACGTGCACCACGCCCTTGTAGTGCTTGAGCACGGGCACGCGCGCGTTCTCCGCGACGAAGCGGATCAGGCTCTCGCCGCCGCGCGGGATCGCGAGATCGATCAGGTCGTCGAGCTGCAGGAGCGCGAGCGTGGCTTCCCGCTGTGTGGTCGGCAGCAGCGTGGCCGCGGCCTTGGGCAAGCCCTCCGCGAGCAGCGCATCCTCGAACACCTTGGCCAGTGCCTGCGAGGAGTGGAACGCCTCTTTGCCGCCGCGCAGCAGCACCGCGTTGCCGCTCTTGATGCAGAGCGCCGCCGCGTCCGCGGTGACGTTGGGACGGCTCTCGTAGATCATCGCGATCACACCGAGCGGCACGCTCATGCGGCCGGCGCGTACGCCGCTCGGCAGCTCCTGGAGCGTGGTCTGTCCCACCGGGTCGGGCAGGCGCTGCACGAACTCGATGTCGTTCGCGATGCCGGCCAGGCGCTTGTCGTCCAGGCGCAGCCGATCGACCATCGCCGCGCTGAGGTTCAGGTCCTGCGCGAACACGAGGTCGCGCTCGTTGGCATCCAGCACCGCGGCCCCGGCTGCGCCGCGCAGCGCCGACGCCGCGCGGGCGAGCACGGCGTTCTTCTGCGCGGTGGTCGCCCGAGCGAGCACGCGCGAGGCTTGCTTGGCCTCGCTGGCGAGCTGCCGTACCAGGGTCTTCAGGTCCTCTTCACGCATGGCTTCGAAGCTGGACCCTAGCACTTAAGGGCTGTATTCGCGACGGTCAGCACCAGGTGGTCGCGATGGACCACGGCGTCGCCGTGGCTGTGCCCGAGCCGGGTCGCGATCTCGCTCGCGCGGGCCCCCGCCAGGCGCACCACCTCGTCGGCCTTGTAGTTGCTGATACCGCGCGCGATCTCGCGGCCGTCGGGGCCCACGATGTTGACCGGGTCACCTTGGCCGAACGCCCCGCTGGCCCCCGTGACACCCACCGGCAGCAGGCTGGCCTGACGCTCGATCAGGGCGGTCACCGCGCCGGCGTCGATTACGATGCTGCCCTTGGGCTTGAGCGTGTACGCGATCCAGTGCTTCCTGCTCGCGAGCGGGGAGCCGTGGGGCAAGACCAGCGTGCCCACGTCGTGGCCGGCGACGATCTTCGGCAAGATCTGCGGGTCGCGCGCGTCCGCGATCATCACCGGCACACCGCGCAGGCTCGCGCGCTTGGCGGCGTCGAGCTTGCTCTCCATGCCCCCCAGGCTGAGGCCACCCTGGTGCGGGCGCACCAGGTCCTGCACGGTCAGGACGTCGGCCACCGTCGAGAGGCGCTCGTTGTCGGCGTCGAGCAGGCCTTCGACATCGGTGAGC
>DASUME010000009.1:0-2169 GCA_036277895.1 Polyangiales bacterium | reverse complement strand
AACCGCGTGGGCAGCGAGCTCTCCAGCGTGCACAAGTACTTCGTCGGCGGCGAGCCTGCGACGGCGCGCCGTCACGCCCTCGCGGCGGTCGAGCTGATCCGGGCGCAGCCACCCGAAGCCGAGGGCACCCTTGATGCCGAGCTGGATGCCGCGCGCGAGCGATCGGTGACCGCGCTGCAGAAGCTGGCGCAACGACTGCGGGACGCGCACGACGTCACGCGCGACGAGCTGGACCAGGTCCTGATCGGCGCTCATCGGGCCGAGCTCCAGGCGGAGTGGGCGCACGCAAGTGCGGAGCAGCTCCAGCCGTTGCTCGAGAAGCCGCGGGCGTTCTTCCGCGCGGCGCGGAGCAGGCTGCAGGCAAACGCAAGTGCGTCGACGGCGCTGCAGCTCCGGAAAGGCATCGCGTACCTGCGGCTCGGGGTGCAGAGCGCGGGCACGGAGGAGCGGGCGTCGCTCGACGCCCAGCTCGTCGAGCTTAACCAGCGCGCCCACCAGGCCGAGCTCGGCGAGCTGTCGCCCACCGACCTCCAGCGCAGCCTGGCCCGCGCGGAGGCCGCGTATGCCATCGCCTACCTTCACGAGGCCGCTACACGGCAGCAAGCGAAGCAGGAGACGGCCGCGCGCCGGTCCCTGCGCGAGGCCGCTGCGCGCATGCGTTCACGCCTGGAGTGGCTCGAGGACGACGAGGCGCTGCGCGCGGCGACGCTGCGCGCCGAGGAAGTCGAACGTGCCGCTCTCACCAGCCATCGGCGAAGCGTGGACACGCGCACCCAGGAGCTCGTCTCCAGAGCGCTGCGGAGCCTGGCGCCGCCCGAACCCGACGAAGTCTGAAGAATCATGCGCGTGCTGGCACCGTGCCCGGCGCGGCCTGCAAGGCGCGCGTGGTGTCGCGCCTCGGTGCGGTCCGCGCGTGCGTCGGTCGTCAGCTTCTCGACGCAGCATCTTCGGGCTGCTCCACTGCTAGAGGATGAGGCGTACGCCGCCGAGCTCCTCCACCCGATGCGAGAAGCGATCGCTCGGGGTACCGATGAACATGTAGTTCTTGGGCACGCCGAGGCGCGAAGACAGGAGCTCGATCAGCTCCGGTCCGAAGCGGCCCTCGACCGCCATGAAGTCGATGCGCAGCTCCGGATAGCACTTGTCGATGTGTGCGAGCTGTTCCGCCAGCGCCTCGGGGATCTCGGACTGCTCTTTGTAGACGTGCACGACCACCAGGTGGCTGGTCTGCTCGTTCTCCAGCACGTAGAGCGCGGCGCGGTTCAGGTGCTCGACCTGATCGCCGCGCGTGAAGTAGACGACCGGCCTCGCATTCAGCGCCTGAATCTTCGCGGCCAGGGTGGACGACACGGACTGACTCCAGCGCAACACGCGGTCAAAGGCGGACCGAAACGCCAGCAGGAACGATCGCAGCAGGGCGACGCGCAGCAGCATCACCGCCACGATCGCGAGCGAGCACGCGAAGTACAGCCCGAACATGCGCACATAGGCCGGGTCGAGCAACACGTTGCCGACTAGGCCCGCGAGCACCGCGGCCATCGCGAGCAGCACAGTCAGCCAGGAGGCGCGTATGGCGCGCGGCAAGCGCCCGCGCTTGATCTTGAGCATCATGTTGCCGAGCGCGAACAGGGCCATCACCGACAGAAACGAGAGCGTATAGACGCCCGCGAGCACGCTGACGTCACCCTGCGTGGCGACCAGGATCGAGCAGCAGACCGCGAAGAATGCGAAGATGATCCAGTGATTGGTGCCGCGGCGCTCGTTGGTCCGCAGCAGCACCTCGGGCAGACAGCGGTCCAGAGCCATGCGTCGGATCAGTCCGATCACGCCCACGTACGAGGTCAAGACCGCGCCGGACAGCACGAGCACCGCATCCACGCTGACCAGCAGACCGAGCCACCTGCCAGCGGCGTGCTCGCCCATCTCCGCCAGCATGTCGGGAGGGACCGTACGAATGTGCTCCAGCGGCAGCATGCCGAGGGACAACAAGCTGATCAGCGGATTGAACACGGCGACCGCGATCCACATGTTGCGGAGCGTGCGCGGGAACACGCCCGGCTTCTGCTCCTCGATGAAGTTCGCCGAGCTCTCGAAGCCGCTGATGCCGAGCATGGCGCCCGCGAAGCCGAAGAACAGGGCGCGTGGCAGCCCGCCCGGTGGCGGCAGGTG
>DASUME010000008.1:0-2186 GCA_036277895.1 Polyangiales bacterium | reverse complement strand
CGCCGGCAGGTCCCAGAGCAGCTGCTGCTTCTGCCCCGCCACCAGCATGATCGACTTCAGGAACTCGGCGCTGCGCGAGAACGGCACCAGCCCGCCCACACGCGCTTCTCCGCGCGTCGGGTACAACAACCCCGACAGCATCTTCAGCGTGGTGGTCTTTCCGGCGCCGTTCGGACCCAAGAAGCCCACGCGCTCGCCGGCCGCGATCGAGAACGAGATCTCGTCCACGGCCTTCACCACGCGGTACTCGCGCTTGAACAGCGAGCGCAGCGCCGCACCCACGCCCGGCGCGCGCTCGTGGACGCGGTAGTGTTTGGTCAGGCCCCGAACCTCGATCACGCGCCGCTAATAGCGCGCGCGCCAAAGTTCGTCAGGCGTTCGTCAGGGGTTGCCGCCGAACAACCCGTCGAGCGCACCCGCGAACGGGTTCAAGCCCATGCAGCGGTTGCCGTCGCCCAGGCCGTTGACCGGGTACGCGGTGACGAAGTTGAAGCACATCTCGTCGCCGGTGCCCTCGCCGAAGCCCACCGTCTTCGTGCTGTCGTTGTCGTACGTGCAGGTGGTGGTCAGCTGGTCGCCCGGCTGGATCACGACGCCGCTCGGGTATGCAGTCTGATCGCGGAAGTCGAACGGGCGATCGGTGAGCGTCTCCACCGAGCCGTCCTTCGCGCGCTTGACCGTGGTCTTCATGTGCGAGCCGAGCTGGTGCATGTGCGGCGACACAGAGAGCAACTGCACCGGGCCCTTGCCAGGCGACGGCACGGTGCAGGTGTCTGTGACCTTGGTCTGCTGGCCGGGCGGCAAGCTGATGAACACCGAGCCGAGCCAGAAGGTGGCCGCCTCGTTCTTGCGCAGCGTGCGCGTTGCGCAGACCTTCACGCCGCTGCGATCCGCGACGTCCGTGAGGTTGGTCGGGTTGTTGTAGTGGACCTCCAGCTGGAACGTCATGCCCTTGGTGGGCATCTGCAGGCCGATGTCGCCCTCGAACACGGCGGGCTGACCGCCGGGTGCCCAGCCGTTGACGAAGGTGCGATTCGCGCCGCCGCAGCCGTGGCTGCCGTCCGCGCGCGCCTCCGTGATCGAGTACAGGATCCAGTGGTGCACCACACGCTGGTCGTCGATCAGCGGGTCGAAGCGGATGCCCTGCACCTTCTCGTCCCACGGGATCGCGTAGTTGAAGCACTCGTAGTGATCGGTGACCTGCGGCGGCACGTAGCCGGCCTTGTCGTCGGCCGTGTTGCCGTTGTGCGCGCGGAACTCGACCTGGTAGTCGCACTGCGAGAGGTCCACCGGCGGCTCTTCCTTCGGCGGCGTGTTCTTGTCGTCGTTCGCGCAGACCTCGCTGCTCTCTTCGTGGCCGTTCGCGATCCAGTCCAGGATCAGCTTCTTGTCGGCCTCGGGGAGGCCGTCGGGCGCGGCGCTTGGCGGCGGCATCGGGCTGCGCGGGTCCTCGATGCGCGCGGTCACGCGCTCGTGCACGGGCGTGCCCTTCTCGATCGCCGAGTCTGCGCTGAGGCCGGCGAAGTTGATCAAGGTGGGCATCGCGGGCGACGTGGGCTTGTCGCCGTGACACTCGCCGCAGTGTGTGACGAGCGCCTTCTCCACGTCGCAGGGCAGGCCGCTGCTCTTCGCGGTCGGGCCTGCATCGTCGACCGTGCCCGCGTCCTTGGCGGCTTCGGGCGCGGCGTCGCGCTTCGGGGTCGACGCGTCCTTCTTGGGACCGGCATCGGTACGTGAAGAGGTCTCGCCGTTGTCGCGCTCCTCGGGAGCGCTCGTTTCGTCACCGCACGCGGCGAGCAACGCGACCATCAACAGCGAGCGGCAGGCAGACCAAGTCATCGCGAGCTCCAGCAAGAGGAAGGGCACTATCTACCGCGCAGTTCGGGGCTGCTTACAACCCTTTTTTGAGGTCTCGGCCCCCGTAGACCAAACGTTCCCCACGTATCGCCAACCGCCGGTACAGCTTTCTTACGGCCCGCGATGTGCCGAGCGGTCAAAAGAAGCTCCGCGCGAGTCACTCCAGCGGCCGGAGGGCGCGAGTACGGTCTGTGGGATGAGCCGCCATCGCTTGCCCTGGCTACGCCTCGGGCGCCGCAGGCGCAGATCGAGGCTTCCTGCAGCTCCAGATCTCGCAGGACTTCCAGCGCCGCTACGGCTACCCGGCGAACGGGTTCAGGCCAGCCCGA
>DASUME010000007.1:0-6325 GCA_036277895.1 Polyangiales bacterium | reverse complement strand
GTCCGAGATCTCCTGGACCAGCTTCAGGCGCCGGTCCGGGTGCTCGAGCATCTCCACCAGCAGGCCGGCCGCGCGCTGGGTGAGCGTGGCATGGCCGGTGAAGGCGTCCCAGAACTCCTTGTCTCGCGTCAGCGCCATCGTCGGCGCGGAGGTAAGCCGAGGATCACGGGGTCGTCAAGCGAACGCCGCGAGATCGCCACATTTCGAGTGGCTTGACCGCAAGCGGACCACCACGAAGAGTTGGCGGCTCTCGATCATGGAGCAAAAGCGTAACCACCTGGCCAGCGTCGGTATCTTCCTGTCGCTGTTGACGTTGGTTCCGCTGTTCGCGCCCCTGCTCGGCCTCGATTCGCGCTACTCGGTGGGGGCGCTACGCGACTTCGTGGGCCAGGCGGGAGGCTACAGCTGGCTCGCCTTCATCGCGCTGTTCGTGGCGTTCGTGGTGGTGCAGATCCCCGGCTTCGCGTTCGTGATCGCAGCGCCTTCGCTGTTCGAGTTGCCCGAAGCCTGGCTGCTGTGCGTGGTCGCGAGCTACCTGTCGGTGGTGGTCAACTTCGCGGTCGTGCGCAAGTTCGGCGGCCAGCCGCTGGCGGCGGTGGAGAAGCCGATGCTCAAGCGCCTGTTCGCGCAGCTGGACGCGCACCCGGTGCGCACCGTGGTGCTGCTCAGGTTGCTGACGGTGATGTTCCCGCCCGTGACCAGCGCGCTGGCGCTCACGCGGCTGAGCGCGCGCGATCATGCGATCGGCTCGCTGCTCGGCATCCCGCTGCCGATCACCGGCATGCTGCTGGCCGCCGGCGCGCTGGTGCACGTCAGCGCCGGATGACCGGCTTGCGAGTGAGGCGAACGCCGAGCGCGAACGCGCTGTCCATGCAGCTCGCCCCGGCCGCGGGCAGCGTGCCGTCGAGCAGGTAGTCCTCCACCACCGCATCCACGCACGCGACGCCGCGCGCATAGGCAGTGTGGCCCTCGCCGTCGAACGTGAACAAGCGCGCGGACGGACCGAGCCGCGCCACCATGGCCTGCGCCCCCGCGTACGGCGTGGCGGGATCCTGCGTGGTGCCGACCACCAGGAACGGCTGGCTGGTCACGTTCGCCGGGAGCGCGCCCTTCATGCCCTGGGCCGGCCAGTGCGCGCACACCGCGAGGTGGCTCAGCACGGGCACGCCGAAGATCGGCGCCGCCGCCTTGAACGCGGCCTCTTGCGCGCGGATCTGCGCGAAGGTGATCGGGTTGTCGTCGACGCAGTTGACCGCGGCGTTGGCCTCGGTGAGGTTGGGGTACTCGCCGGTCTCGAAGTCGCGACCGAGGTAGATGTCCATGCTCTCGACGAGCCCTGTTCCGTCGCCCTGGGTGGCGAGCAGCAAGTCGTCCGAGATCACCTCCCAGCCGTCTTCGCCCGCGTACAGGAAGGTGAGCACACCCTGCACGAGCTCCGAGGGGCCGCACGGGCGATCGTCGCCGGGCAGCGGCGTGGTCTCGACTTGCTGTTGCAGCGCCGCGAACGCCTGCGCCGGGTTGCCGTTCGCCCATGCGCAGCGCTCGGCGTTGCACCACTCGAAGTAGTTCGCGAGCGCTTGCTCGAAGCCCTTGGCCTGCTCCAGCGAGCCCGCGAACGGATCGAGCGCGAGGTCGAACGGACCATCGAGCACCAGCTTGCCCACCTTGTCCGGGAAGCTGGCGGCGTAGTAGGCGCCGAGCGCGCTGCCGTACGAGAAGCCTAGGAAGTTGAGCTTGTCTTCGCCGAGTTGCTGGCGCAGCAGCTCGAGGTCGGCCGCGACGTTCTGGGTGCGCATCGCGCCGAGCAGCGCCGGCGAGTACTTGCTCGCGCACTCGTCCGCGAACTGCTTGGCGACGGTGTCTACGGCAGCCCACTCCTGCTCGTCGTCGGGCGCAGGGTCGACCCCGAACAGCTGCTGCAGCTTGGAGTGGCAGACGATCGGATCGCTGTGGCCCACGCCGCGCGGATCCATCGCGACCAGGTCGTAGCGCTGGAGCACCTCGGAGCCGAGTCCCTCGATCAAGTCCGGCAGCGCGTCGATGGCAGATCCACCGGGGCCACCCGGGTTCCAGACCAGCGAGCCGATGCGCGCCCCGGTCGCGGGGCGCCTGACGAGCGCGACGTTCTGCTGCGGCGCCGCCGCGAGGGTGGCGCGCTGGTAGCCCGCGTCGCCCCACGCTTGCCAGGCGAGCAAAGCCACGCCTGCCTCGGGAGTAGGCGTGCTCGTGTCGGGCGCGCCGGCATCGATCGGCGAGCTGGCGTCGACCGCCGCATCGCGCGGCGCATCCGGCGGCTCGTTCCCGTCATCGCCGCACGCGAGCAGCCCGAGCGCTGCGATCCATGGCCCGATCTTCATCGCCCCTCCGGCAATCGCTGCACCTGTCTTGACGCTCACGGCGCGAGGCCGCAAGTGCCGCTGGGCAAGAGCACGTTCGGCGCGACGCACGCGCAGTGGTAGGTGCCCACGTCGTTCACGCAGACCGTGCCGACGATGACGCACACGCCGAGGCCCTGCGCGCACTCGTCGACGTCGGCGCACGAGTGCAGATCGACCGCCGCGGCGTAGCCGGTGTTGCACGTGCAGCTGTAGTCGGCGACGCCCTCCACACACGTGCCGGATGTGCACGCGCCCGGCAGGCAGAACGGGGTCGGCCCGGCATCGACGGCTGCATCGTCCGGCGTCGCGATCTCTGCATCGATCGAGCCGCCGTCGAGGCCGCCCGCGTCGGAGACGCCTGCATCGGCCCCGCCTGCATCACCTTCGCCTGCATCGCTGCCCGGCGCGACGCCGTCGCGTGCAGGGACCCTGATCAGCGCGAACGGACCCAGCACCTGGGTGCTCGCGAAGACGAGCGCGTCGTCGGCATCGTTGGTCTGGTCGGGCAGCGCCACCCACGCGCCGTTCTGCAGCGTCGCCACGGCCCACTCGCTGGGCGGCGCCAGCTGGAGCAGCTCGGGCGTGAACCAGATCGCGACGTGCGCGGGCACCGCGAAGCGCGTCGCCGGAGGCGAGAGCAACCAGGCGCGCCCGGAGAAACCGGCCGGCGGCGAAGGCAGCTCGGCGAACGTGATCTCGATCGTTCGCGTCAGCGCACCACGCGGCACGTCGAGCGCGATGCCGTCCGCTGTCAGCACACCCCCCTGCGCACCCACGCGTAACGTGGTGGGAGCCGGCGCGCGGCCCGCATCCACCGGCCGTGCAGGCGCGCGGCCCGCATCGCGCTGCGGGAACAGGCTCGTCCAGTCGAACGGCGGCACCACCGGCCCGGCGTCGGCCGGCGCGGGGGCGCCCGCATCTCTCTCCGCGGTCGCCGGATCCTCGACCGTGCCTTCGTCGAGGCCGCCCGTTTGTTTGCAGGCGGCGAAGGAGAGCAAGGCGAGCGGGAGGATGGAGCGAATGTTCACCTGTTCTTCTTAGATCACGTCTTTCCGCTTTGCATTTTGATTTGCGTCGACTGATCCGGCGGCGGCAGCGACTTGGAGCTGCGCGCGAGCTCGGGGGCACCCGCCTCCAGGCGCCCGCCGGTGATCAAGCGCGCGCCGCGGCGGTACGTGAAGTACGACCAGCCCCAGTCGAGCATCACCATGAAGCGATTGCGGAAACCGATCAGGTACCAGATGTGCACCACGAGCCACGCGAGCCACGCGAGCAAGCCGCTCATGTGCAGCTTGTTCACCTGCGCGATCGCGCGCGAGCGTCCGATCGTGGCCATGCTGCCCTTGTCGACGTAGCGAAATGGCTCGCGTTTGCCCCGATCGCGCAGCTCCTGGTCGATGATATGAGCGACGTGACGCGCCTGCTGCATCGCGGTGGGGCTCACCCCGGGCAGCGGCTTGCCATCTTCGCCAAGCAAGAATGCCGCGTCTCCGATCACGAACACCTCGGGATGACCGGGCAGCGAACAGTCTGGGTTCACTTTGGCACGGCCAGCGCGGTCGACCTCGATCCCGAGCGCGGCGAGCAACGGCGATGCGGACACACCGGCGGCCCACAACACGGTCGAAGCCGCGAGCACCTCGCCGCTCGCGAGCGTCACGCCCTCGGGCCCGATGTTCTTGACCAACGTTCCGGTGCGCACGTGCACGCCGAGCTCTGCGAGCTGCTTCACCGCGCTCGCAGATAGCTCCTCGGCGAACGTGTTCAGCACGCGCGGGCTGCCTTCGACCAGCAGCACGTGCGCCTCGGACGGACGCACGTTCTTGAAGTCGCGGCTGAGCGCCCACTTCGCGAGCTCCGCGATCGCGCCCGCCATCTCGACGCCGGTGGGACCGCCACCGATCACGATGAAGTTGAGGAACGGCGCGCGCGCGGCGGGGTCGGCCTCGCGCTCGGCGGCCTCGAACGCGAGCAGCACACGGCGACGGATCTCGACCGCGTCGTCGAGGCTCTTGAGGCCGGGTGCGTAGTGCGCCCATTCGTCGTGGCCGAAGTACGCGGTGCGCGCGCCCGGCGCGAGGATCAAGTAGTCGTACTCGAGCGGGCTGCCTTCGCGTAGCTCGACGCGCTTCGCGACGAAGTCCACGTTCGTCACGTCGTCGAGCAGCACGGTGCAGCGCGGCTGGCGGCCGAGCAGGCCCCGGATGGGTGAGGCGATCTCGCTCGGTGCCAGGCCGGCCATCGCGACCTGGTAGAGCAACGGCTGGAACAGGTGATGGTTGGTGCGGTCCACGACGGTCACACGGGCCGGCGACTTGCGAAGCGCCTTGGCCGCCGTCAATCCACCGAACCCACCGCCCACGATCACCACGCGCGCGCCTTCGTTCATCCTGAGTTCTACGGCCTTTGCAGCGCGCATGCACTTTGCGTTTTGCACTGGGGGCGCCTACAAGCGGTCGCGATGTCGCTTCCTCGCGTCAGTCTGCTGCTGTGCGTGCTGGCTCTCGGCGCCTGCGCGAAGAAGCGCGCACCGGCGAAGGAGAGCGAGCCCGTGGCCGAGCCCACGCCCGTGATCGCCAGTGTGGAGCGCAAGCCGGGCCGCGTGCCGGCCGATCTGCGCTGGCTCGCGTTCGGCGGCGGCAGCGATCCACTCTCGAACCAGGTCTCACTCGCGCAGGATCTGGAGCTCGCCAGCCGCTCGTTCGCGGGCCGCGGCATGATGCTGTTCGCGAGTGGAGCCAGGGCGCCTGTGGCAATCTTGCGCAGCGAAGAGCGCGCGAGCTCGGTCCGGCTCGCCGTCAGCCGCGTGCTCGGCCCGGCCGGTGCGGAAGGCATTCGCTACCAGCCGACCACGCTCGCGGTCGACGCGCCCGCCACGCGCGAGCTGGTGCTCGATGCGCTACGCGGTGCCCTGCAGACGCCCGGCGAGCCGCTGCTGATCTTGGCCGCCAGCCACGGCGAGCGCGGCGAGGTCGCGCGCCAGAGCTCGCTGGCGTTGTGGGGCGGCTGGGGCGTGAGTGTGGAGGATGTGGCGGAGCTGCTCGATCGTGAGGAGAGCGTGCGCCCCACGCGGTTGGTCGTGACGGCGTGTTACGGCGGCGGCTTCGCCGAGCTGGCGTTCGTGGGCGCCGATCCGCAGCGCGGCGAGCGCGCGCCCACCCACTGTGGCTTGTTCGCCGCCCCCTGGGACGACGAGTCGAGCGGCTGCGATCCGGATGCGAACCGCGTGCGCCAGGAGTCGTTCACGATTCACTTCCTGTCCGCACTGCGCGGGGAAGATCGCAACGGGCGGCGCGCGGAGATCGACCTCGATCACGACGGCAAGGTGAGCCTGCTGGAGGCGCACGCGTGGGCGCGCATCCACGCGCGCTCGTTCGATGTGCCGACGACCACCTCGGGGCGCTATTTGCGCGAGCACGCACCCACGAACGGAGCCGGGCGTGCCCTGGAACCCGAAGAGCAGAGCGTGATCACGGCGCTCTCCACCGAGCTGGAGCTCGACGACGAGCGCGCCGCGCGCAGCAAGCTGCGCGAGCTGGAGCGCATCCTCGACGATGCCGCCACGCTGCTCGACGACGCGCAGGCTGGCTCCGACGACACGTACACCGCGCTGCGCATCGCGCTGCTGGAGCGCTGGCCGTTGCTCGACCACAGCTGGGATCCCGAGGCCGAAGCCGTGCTCGATCGCGAGGCGACCTCGATCCTGCAGCTGCTGACCGAGTCCGAGCTGGCCCAGCAGCACGAAGCGATGCAGCGCGAGCTCGCCGACGCCGCCGCGACGCACGACTCGGTGCGCATCGCCCGCGCGCGCGTGCAGCGCCTGGTACACGCGTTCGAGACCACACGCCTGGCCGGCGCGCTGGAGCGCCAAGGCGGGGCACACTGGGCGCACTATCGCGCCTTGCGGGACTGCGAGCGCTTTGCCCCCGCGCTGCGCTAACGCCGAA
>DASUME010000006.1:0-2045 GCA_036277895.1 Polyangiales bacterium | reverse complement strand
GGTACCGTCGTCGCGACGATCCCGGTCGGGTCCGGCCCGCAGGGCGCCGCGGCCTCCGCGGACGGCTCCCGCGTCTACGTGCCCGACATCGGCTCCAACGCCGTGTCGGTGATCGACACCGCGACCGACACCGTGCTGCGCGCGATCGAAGTCGGCGCGAAGCCTGCCGGCCTGGCCATAACGCCCGATGGCAAGCTGCTGGTGGTCGCGGTGGGCGGCACGAACGAAGCCGTGATCGTCGACATCGCCAGCGACACCATCACGCGCCACGTGCCGGTCGGCCAGGCGCACGCGAGCTGCATCACGCGCGACGGACGCTGGGCCTACGTCGGCTCGCAGGTGACGACGGTGCCGGCGATCGTCGCGATCGATCTGACCACCTATGCAGCGACATCGTACCCGGTAGATCACGCGCCGCGTATGCTCGCGTGCGAGGACGAGATCTACTTCACCTCGATCGGCCTGGACGCGGTCGAGGTCTTCGATCCAGACACGGGCACGCTGAATGCGCCGATCACGACCGGCGCCTCGCCGCACGATCTTCGCGCGGGCGCCAAGGGCACCGAGCTCGTCGTCAGCCAGACCGCCGGCGACCTGGAGTGGATCGACACCGCGAGCGGCACCGTGAAGAGCCGCGTCGCGACGGGCAAGCTCGCGCACTGGATCACCCTCAGCGCCGACGGAGCGCTCGCCTACGTCACCAACGAGGGCGATGACAACGTGTCGGTGGTCGATCTGGCGAAGGCCACCGTCACCGCCACGTTCACGGTCGGCAAGGCGCCCCGCAAGATGGCGCTGCGACCTTAGATCGCGGGCGCGGCAACCGGCGCGGTCTCGACCGGCGCGGGCGCGAGCGCCAGGTGCTGGCGGATCGCGTCGTCGAGCAGCCGGACCCAGTGGTTGTAGCGGCGGTGGATGATCTCGCCGTGGCGCTCGTCGGTGGCGAACTTGAGGCCGGGCGAGCTCTGCTCGTGCACGATGCGCCAGCCGCTGTCGTTGGTCAGGATGCGCACGCGCGCCTGGTGGCCGCCCGAGGCGACCTCGGCGACGGTGAGCCCGGGCGCGTGCGAGATCACGGTCCAGCCCTTGGCCTGCGCGCCCGCGATCGCGGCCGCGTCGATCTGCGCAGCCGTGTACGGCGTGCCGGCGGCGCTCACGCCGGCGGTCTGCGCGGGTGAGTACACGGGCGCAAGCGTCGGCGAGCAAGCGCCCAGCGCGAGGAGCAAGCCGCTGATCACGAGGAGGTTTCGCATGCCGCCTGTATACCCGCGGCGGGCACGCGAGGCGAATCCAAGCTCAGAGGTCGACCCAGCGCTTGAACGCGGGGCGCTTTTGGATGCGCGCGTAGTAGTCGCTGACGTGCTTGGTCTGCTGGCGGGTGATCGGGAAGTTGAACCAGCGCTGCAGCGCGACGGCGACCGGGATGTCGCCCCAGGTGAACTCCTCGCCGGCCAGGTACGCGCGCTTGCTCAGCTCGCCCTCCAGCACGGCGAGCGCGGCGTCTGCCTGCGCGCGCGCGGTGTCGATCACCTTCTGATCACGCTCGGGCTCGGGCGTGCGCACGATCTGGATCATCAGCGTGCGCAAGGCCGGCCAGAGTGTGGTCGCCTGCCAGTCGTGCCAGGCACCGGCGCGTGCGCGGGCGACCGCGCTGCTCGGATTGGCGGGCGACTGGCCATGCTGCGCGTACAGGTGCCGCACGATCGCGTGCGACTCCCACAGCGGCTCGCCGTGGTCGACCAGCGTCGGCACCAGGCCGTTCGGGTTGAGCGCGAGGTACGGAGCCTCCTTGGTGCCCCCGAACGGTCCGCCGATCTCCTTGTGCTCGTACTTGAGCCCCAGCTCGTCCAGCGCCCACAGCACCTTCTGCACGTTGCTCGACTTGGGGAAACCCCACAACACCAGCTCGCTCATGCTTCTCTCTCCGTCAATTCAGCTGCGTACGAAGCGCGCGTAGCGCTCGATGTAGAACTCGGCCGGGCTCTTGTGCTCGATCACCGCGTCGCGCTCGGACAGGGCCGAGAGCCAGCGCTGCAGGCGCGTGT
>DASUME010000005.1:0-2876 GCA_036277895.1 Polyangiales bacterium | reverse complement strand
CGTCGTGCACCTGCGCCGCGAACTGCACGAAGCGCGAGCCCAGGCCGTTCTCGAACACGGTCGACACGTTGAGGTCGTTCAGGATCGTGACCGGCTGCTCGCTGCTCTGCACACGGCGCGCGAGCAACGCATCGCGCGGCTGCGCGTAGCCCTCGTCGAGCCGCTGCTCGTGCGCGATCTGCTCCAGCAGGTCGCGCGTGGCGGCGTCCTGCGGGCTGAGCGCCAGCGCGCGGCGTAGGCTGTCGGCAGCGGCCTCGGTGCGGCCTGCGCGCAAGAACGCGCGGCCCAGACGCGCGTGCAACCCGGTGCTCTCCGGCGCGATCTCGATCGCGCGGTTCAGCGTGGCCAGCTCCAGGTCGTCCTTGCCGAGCGCATCGTACAGGTCCGCGATGTAGATCGAGCGTCGCTCGTTGCTCGGCCACAGCGCGCGCATCGCATCGAGGTGCGCCAGCGCGTCTTGATCCTTGCCGGCCGCGATCGCGGTCTCGGTCAGCGTGCGGCGCGCGCCGAAGTGATCGTAGCGCTGCGCGAGCATCTCGTTCGCGAGCAGCACCAGCTCGTCCTTGCGCGGCTCCTCGGAGGCGAGATCGCTGTTCAGCTCGAGCAGGGCCTCGGCCTTGGGCGCGCGCCGCAGCGCTTCCTTGGCGATGCCCTTGGCGCTGTCGTGCAGGCCGAGTCCGCGCAACAGCTGCGCGCGTAGCTCCAGCACGTCGATCGCCTCGGGCGCGTCCGCGGGCACCTTGTCGAGCAGGCGCAGCGCGCGCTCGCTGCCGGGCCCACCGCTGATCACGCGCACCTGCGCGAGCACCACGTCGCCGTCGCTCGGCGCCAGCTTGCGCGCCTTCTCCAGCAGCCGCGTCTTCTCGTAGCGCTCCTCGGCGAGCCCGCTCGCGAACAGGTAGCGCGCGGCGCTGGGCTGTGTGTCGGCGGCGCGCAGCGCGAGCTGGCGTGCGCGCTTCTCGGCCGGATCGTCCGCGTTCGAGTAGGCGAGGTAGCGCGCCAGGTTCTCCAGCGCCGCGGCTTGCGGCTTGGGCGTGGCGGCCGCCTTCTCCAGCTGCGCGAGCAAGCTCGCGGGGGAGGTCAGCACCTTCGCGCTGGTGCCGATCGCGGCCAGCTTGTCCGAGCCATGTGCGACCACGAGCGGATCCCCGTTCGCGTTGCCCACGCGCACCGAGAAGCCCAGCGGCCCGATCATGGTGCAGCTCTTTACCAGCACGCGATGTTCGCCCGCGCTCGCCTGCACGCGCGCGACGGTGCGATCGTAGCCGTTGCCGCGGTAAGCCGCGTCGCGGATCACCTCGTCGCCGTCGAAGTAGAGCTTGGTGGCGCCGCCGCCGCCGAGCCAGAGCGTGAGCGTGGCGGGCTTGTCGAGGCTGAGCGTGGTCTCCGCCAGCGCACACACGTTCTCGCTCGGGCGCAGCAGCGAGTCGAAGTCGATCTGCCCGCTCTGCACCACGTCCGGCAGCTTGCGCCACTTGACCTTGCGCTCGCGTCCGTCGAACTCGACGTCCTTCTGCACGGCGCCCTTGCGGTCGCGCTCCGGGCCGAGCTCGAAGTCGAAGCCGCGCTTGCCCTCGTTGTCGAACGGGCCGATCACGCGGAAGTCGTGCAGGTAGCCGAGCTCGCGGTACGCCTTCACGCTCGCCTGCAGCTCGCCCGCGCGGCGCAGTGCATTGGCCGCCGCGCGCGCCATCAGCATGCGTTGCTCGATGCCGAGCGCGGGGCTCTTGGCGAGCTTCTCGTACGTGGCGCGCGCGAGCTTGGGATCGACACGCTCACCCTGGCGCAGCAGCTCGAGCAGCTCGACGGCGCTGCTCGGGTCCTTGCCCTTGGCGAGCGCACGCGCCTGGTACTTCGCGGCGCGCGTGTCGTAGGGCGACTCGGCGCGTGCGATCATCGGCAGCGATAGCGCGAGCGCGAGTCCAACAAAACATTTGCGTGCGTTCACGTGGACACTCCAGCGTGCGTCAGAGCGCGCGATTCTCCGCGCGCGAGCAATCCAGCGACGGGTCGGCCAGCGTAGCCGCCACCCGGCAGGGGAACAAGGAATTCACGGGCTTTGCGGCAGCAGCGCGGGCAGGGAGACGCCGCGCTCGGGGCTGGGCACGAGGAACGCAGTAGGCGCCGAGAGTGCCTCCGCTAGCGCGCGGTCCAGGGCGTCCGCGTCGTGCGGATCGGGCAGCTGCAGCACGTGGACCGTGGCCAGAGGGCAGGGCGCGCCGGCCACCATGTGCTCGTACAAGGCATGCCCAAACGGCACCACGTTCGCTCCCGCGCGCAGCGCCGCGCCGACCTCGGCGTCACTCGTGCCCACGAGCGTGCGGCTCGCGACCACCAGGCCGCCCTCGTCGAACAGCGTCAGCGCATCTTGCTCGCGCGTGCGCGCGTTGGGGAGCTTCGTCGCGCTCGTGCCCAGACGCGCCTGCGCGATCGCGAACTGGCGCGCGTGCAGCGCCCGCTTCGCACGCGGGAATGTCAGGAACGCGAGCGCGTTGAACAGGTCGTGCCAATCCTCGCGCCGCGTGGGCACCTCGCCGCGCACGCTGACTTGACCCTCGTACAGCGTGGTCAGATCGATCGGGCCCTTGGGGCGGCGCGGCTTGGCGCGCGGCACCTCGCGGAAGCGCAGCGCGGGCAAGCCGCGCGCCTCGACGTGCGCGCGATGCAGCGCCGTGAGCTCGTCTGCGGTGGGAAAGCGCGCGTTGGAATCGAGCTGCTCGAGCCACGCGCGGATCGGCCCGTACCACGGACTCTCGTCGTAGAGCTTCGTGCGGTACGGCGTGTTGCGCCCGACGGCCATCTCAATAGGCGACGAAGTTTACTTCGAGCGCGTCGTCGTCGCTGGCGGTGGGCACGATCGCGAAGCGCGCGCCGCT
>DASUME010000004.1:0-9809 GCA_036277895.1 Polyangiales bacterium | reverse complement strand
GTCGTAGATGCCCTCCACGTGCTTGCTCTTCTCGGTCAGCAGCTTCTCGCAGCGCAGGCGCTTCTCGACCGCCGCCATCGCGGGCTTCTCGAGCTCGCGCTTCTTCAGCAGCGCCACCTCGTCGGCGTACTCGCTCTTGCTCGCGGCCAGCTCGTCCCAGCTGGCGAAGTTGCCCTTCTTGCGGGCCTTCTCCAGCTCGTCCTGGATCTTCTTCAGCCGCTTGGCTTCCTTCTTCAGCCCGTCGGGCGGCACGTACGACACGGTCTCGATCGCGCTCAGCGCCGCCACGCTCTCCTGATCGTGGCAAGCCGAGTCGACGTCCTCCAGGAAGCGTGCGCGGATCACCGAGATCGCGGGCGAGATGCCGTACAGCTCGAGGTAGTTCTTCTCGCCGGGCTCGAGCGGCTCGCCGTCGCTGTCGGTCTGATCGTTGGCGAGGCCGATGAACACGCGTCGATAGCGGTTCGGGAGCGGCTGGCCCTCAGGCGAGACCTCTTCGTGGAAGATCAGCGGCGTCCAGCTGTCGCGCAGATCGACGATCGTGTAGCCGGCCTCTTCGGCGGCCTTGGCGTCGATCCAGCGCTCCTCGTTGTTCACGATCGCCAGCGCGCGCTGCTCGGGCGGGAGGTCGTCGCGCTTCTTGAGCGCGTCCTTCTCGCTCACCTGCTTGGGCTTGGCAGGAGTGGGAGTGGCGTTGGGGGTCGGGTTCTCGCTAGGCTCGGGGGTGGTCCCACCACCCGAGGAGCGGCAGGCCGCCAGGGCCAGCAGCGCGCCGAAAACATGGAACTTGCTCGAAGACGAAAAGCTCATTGGCTCGCTTGGTCTGGAACGCGCAATGTAGTGCGGGAGGCGGCCCCGGGGCAACGTAGATGGCAGCCTACGGCTGGGGCTGGCTCCTACCCCCACTGGGGTCTGTTGATCGCTGCGCTCCTGCAGTCTAGTCCGGCGCTGGCCGCACCACCGCTCCGCGTGACCGACGACCATCATTCGTTGGTCCGCGCGGACGGCGCGCCGTTATTTTGGCTCGGCGACACCGCTTGGCTGCTGTTTCACCGCCTCGACCGAGCGCAGACCGAGCGTTACCTGCGCGACCGCGCGCAGAAGGGCTTCACCGTCATCCAGGCCGTGGCCCTGGGCGATCTCGAGGGCCCCAACATGCGCAGCGCAGCCGGCGAGACGGCCCTGCGCGAGCGCGATCCGGCGCGGCCCAACGAGGCGTTCTTCCAGCACGTCGACTGGGTGATCCAGCGCGCCAACGAGCTCGGCCTCACGCTCGCGCTGCTTCCCTGCTGGGGCGACACCTGGAACCCGGCCGCGGGCGAGCCCAGGGCGATCTTCGACCCGCCCAAGGCGCGCGCCTTCGGCAAGTTCCTCGGCCGTCGCTACATGGGCGCCGACCTGGTCTGGGTGCTCGGCGGCGATCACAAGATCGACAGCGACGCGCACAAGCAGATCCTGCGCGCGATGGCCGAGGGCCTGCGCGAGGGCGACGGCGGCGCGCACCTGATCACGTTCCATCCGCCCGGCAGCTCGGGCTCGTCCACCTGGCTGCACGACGAGCCGTGGCTCGACTTCAACATGCGCCAGAACGGGCACTCGGCCGAGTACGACCCGTACGCCAAGACGCGCGACGACTGGGCGCGCACGCCGCCCAAGCCGGTGCTCGACGGCGAGCCGCTGTACGAGGACCACCCGCTGGCGTTCCTGCAGAACGCGAACGGACACTCGGTCGCGAGCGACGTGCGGCGCGCGCTGTACTGGGACCTGTTCAACGGCGCCTTCGGCCACACCTACGGCAACCACGCAGTCTGGCAATTCTGGACGCCGGAGCTGCCGCCCGCGAACGATCCGCTGCTGCCCTGGACGCAGGCGATCGCGCAGCCCGGCGCGAGCCAGATGTCGTTCGCACGCAAACTCCTCGAGTCGCGCCCGGGCCAGCGCGTGCCTGACGATGGCGTGCTCGTGACCGATCGCGTGGAGACGTCGGTGCCGGGGCGCGGGCGCTACCGCTTCGTGGCCATGCGCGACGACGCGCGCCGCTGGGCGATGGTCTACGCGCCGGTGGGGCGCAGCTTCAGCGTGCACCTCGACGCCGTGAAGGCCCACAGCGTGAAGGCTTCCTGGTACGACCCGCGCACCGGCCTGGTGCGCGTGCTCGGCATCTACCCCGCCAAGGGCGAGAAGCAGTTCACGCCGCCCAACCCGGGCGAGCAGCTCGACTGGATCCTGGTGCTCGACGACGTGAGCGCGGACTTCCCTAAGCCAGGCGGCCGCCGGTAGTGTCGAACGCGGACGAGCGCGACAGCGTGCGCGGGCCGAGCACCTTCGCGAGCAGGTGGTCGCCCGCGAGCACCGGGGCGTAGCGCGCCGGGTTCTCGGGCGAGACGCACGTGGGCAGCGGCTCGATGCGCGCGTCGTAGTTGCCGTCGAAGAACAGCGCCGCCGAGCGCCGCGTGGACCCGCCGGGCAGCACGCGATGCAGCGTCGAGCGCCAGCGATCGTTGGTCCAGAGCGCGGTCAGATCACCGAGGTTCACCAGCAGCGCCCCCTCGTCCGGCATCACGTCGTGCCACGCGCCATCGTGCAGGATCTGCAGCCCCGGCACGCGATCGGCCGCGAGCACCGTGACGATGCCGTAGTCCGTGTGCGCGCCCATACGCAGCTGCCCAGCCTTGGGCGCAGCGCCGCCGTAGTAGTTGCAGCGCAGGGTCAGCGTCGAGCGGTCGACGAAGGGCCGAAAGAACCGATCCGGCAGCGCGAGCGCCACCGCGAACAGGTCGGTCAGCCGCAACGCCAGCTGCACGGCGTCCAAGAAGTACGCATCCATAGCACTGCGAACGCTCGGAACGGCGGGCCACAGGTTGGGTGCGAAGAAGTCGTTCTGCCGGTACCAGGGGTCGTCGGGCACCTGCTCCGGCCCGAGGTTGAAGGCCTCGAACAGATCCGGCAGCGGCGCGTCCACGCCGAGGCTGTACGCGAGCGCCTCGCTGCCCATCGGCGCGTAGCCGCGGTTGATGCCCGCATGCGGCGGACGCAGCGCGAGCTTCTCCGCGATCGGCAGCGCGAACAGGGTATCGATCGCCTGGAACAGCGGTTTCAGCTGCAGCCCGTGGTTGACGACCTGCATGAAGCCGACGCTGCGTCCGGCCTCGTCGACCGCGCGCGCCGCGTCCGCACTGTGGAGATCGATCACGGGGACCCGCATGATCGACCCTGCCACGCAGGGGCGGTCAGAGGTAGCGGTGATCCGACGCGGGCGGGACCGAGAACACTTCCCACGCCTGCTTCGCGCCCTCGGGCGTGCCGACCACGGCCCAGTGCTCTCCGGAGACACGGCGCAGAAACTCGCTCACGTAGCCGTCGAGCGTGGCCGCGGTGAAGTCCTCGGGCTCGTGGGTGCCGAGCACCTCGCCGGCCCGCGGCAAGTCCGCGCGGCCCTCGACGACCAAGCCAGGCAGGTACGACACCGTGACCAGGCCGTTGTCGGCCTGTCCGATGCGCAGCGACGCACCCAGCGCGACACGGTCTTCGCGCACGCGCGCGGCAGCGAACTCCAGGCCCGGCTCGCCCTCGCGCGAGACCACCAGCTGCTGCTTGCTGTAGTTCTCGATCGAGACCGCGACGCTCGACAGGTGGCTACGGATGCCCCCCTCGCGCTGCCGCCACTCGCGCCGGCGATCCTGCGCCCGCTGCGTGGCGCGCGCGATCCGGTCGAGCTGCCTGAAGTCGTCCTCGTTCATCCGCCCCCTCCGGCCCTTACGCTCCCATGACAACACAGCAAAACGAAGCGCCAGAGTGCTTGCGGAGAAGCGCTACGGCTCCGACGCCTGCAGGGCCTCGAACTCCGCGCGCAGGGTCTCGTCGTCCGGGCTGCGCTTGAGCAGCTGGCGGTAGACGGCGAGCGCGCGCGGCTTGTAGCCCTGCATCGCCAGTAGCCGCGCCATCGTGAGCGTGTTGATCGGCTCGCCGCGGCTGCCGGCGTCCTCGCGCGGGGCGGGACGTGCACTCACCTTGGCCTTCACCTGCGCGCGCGAGCTCGGGGCGCGCGCCTCCTCGGGGGCCGCGAGCGCGGCCTGCATCGCGGCGTTGTCGGTGATGATCGTTGCGTCCGGCCCCTCGGGGGGCAACACGGTCTCCAGACGCGATGCGTCGGACTCGCTGAGCACGGCATCGAGCTCGGCGGCCTCGTGCTCGTCGAGCGGCGCCTCGAGCGCGAGCGAGCCCGCGCCCTCGGGCAGCTCGTTGATCTCCTCCTCGATCCAGGACGCAATCTGCGAGAGCCGCAGGTCCGCCGACTCGCGGGCCTCGGTCAGCTGCAGCCGGCCGCGCTCGCTCGCGCGGGTGCCCGTCGCCGCAGGGACATCGAAGCGCACGGTCTCTCCACGGGCGAGCGGGCTCTCGAACGGCTCGTCGAGCGCGCCGTCCCATGCCGCGGTGGGCCGGGTGCCGGTGTGCGGCTCCGGATCGGCTTGCCCGAACGGGTCCGGCCAGGCCTCTTCCTCCAGCGCGACGGGGGGCTCCGACGCGATCAGGGCGCGGTCGCGCTCCAGCACCTCTTTGAGCCGGTCCGTGAGCCGCGCCGGCTCGGCCGCTGCCTTCTTGCGCTTGCCCGCGAAGCGAAACAGCGAGCGCGCGAAGCCGGGCTTCTCCGCAGGCTCCGGCTCGGCGCGCGCGGGGGTGTCCGTTGGGTCGCTGCGTCGAACGTCTTGCTGCATCGGCACTCCACGCGGCCAGCGGGCCGTCGATGGGACAGGTGTAGCTTGCAGGGTGGCCGATGGGAGCGCGGCTGCAAAAAATCCGCGCATCGACGCGCAAAAGTCGCCGGGCGCGGCGTTCTCCCCGCGAAAATCCCGCGGGAATGCGCGCAAAACCTCGCGATCTCCCGGCGTTAGATCACCGAGCTACGCGGTCCGCGCTCCCTTTCCAGCGCGTCGAGGGTCGCGATCCCGCTCGTGTCGCGCTGCGGGCGCAGATCTACACGCTCGCGGCGCGCGGCGAAGACCTGCTCCATCGTCTTGGGCGTGAGCGCCTGCTCGTCGTAGCCGAGCTTCAGCCCTCGCTCCTCCAGCCAGGCGTAGTCGCCGGCCATCAAGCTCTGCGCGAACGCGTACTTGGCGCCGTCCTGGTTGTGCCACATCGCGTGCATGATCGCGTCGACGCGGTCCTCGGTGCTGGCGGCGAGCTGCGCGATCAGCCTGCCCTCCTCTTCGCTGAGCGCGCCCTTCTTGTTCGCCCGCGTCACGGCCGAGGCGAACGCGAACAGCTCCAGCGCGACGTCGACGGCGCGGAACAGAAACGCCTGCTTCTTCTCGAGCGCGGGCCCGAAGCGCAGCATGCCGTGGAAGATTGCGCGCGCGAGCCGGCGTGACGCGCGGTCGAGGTAGCGCACATGCTTGGCCAGCGGGCCGAACTGGCCGTGCTTGGCCCACACGAAGCCGAGCCACAACGTCGGGTACCAGGTCGCATAGAACCAGAACACCGACGGCAGCAGCTTCACCTTGTCCCACAGCGCGACGTCCGGCTCGATCAGCTTGCCAGACACCTCGAGGTGACGGTCGACGGCCTCGCGCGCGATGAACAGGTGCATCACCTCGCTCGAGCCCTCGAAGATGCGGTTCACGCGGCAGTCGCGCAGCATACGCTCGATGCCGATCGGCGCCTCGCCGCGCGCGGCCAGCGAGGTCTCGGTCTCGTAGCCGCGACCGCCGCGGATCTGGAGCGCCTTGTCGGTCAGCTCCCAGCCGCGCACGGTGTTCCACTCCTTGGCGGCGGCGGCCTCGAGCCGGATGTCGCGGTCCTTGCGATCGGCCAGCGTGCCGACGGTCTCGGCGACGGCCTCCATCGCGTACGTGGTGGTGGCCATGTCGCTCAGGCCGTGGGCGATCGCTTCGTGCTTACCGATCGGCTGGCCCCACTGCACGCGCGCCTTGGCCCACTTCCGGCACAGCTCCAGCGCGTACTTCGCGGCGCCCGCGGTCGCGGCGGGCAACGTCAGCCGACCGGTGTTGAGCGTGGCGAGCGCGACGCGCAGGCCCGAGCCCTCGTCACCGATCAGGTTCTCGCGCGGCACGCGCACCTCGTTGAACGAGATCACGCCGTTGGCGAGCGCGCGCAGGCCCATGAAGTGGCAGCGGTGCTCGACCTTCACGCCCTCCCAGTTCGTCTCGACGACGAAGCAGCTGACCTTGTGCGTCTCGGGGTTGCGCGCGAGCACCACCAGCAGCTCCGCGAGCGTGCCGTTGGTGCACCACAGCTTCTGCCCGTCGAGGATGAACGACTCGCCGTCCTCGCTCACGCGCGCGACCGTCGCCAGCTTGCTCGGGTCCGAGCCCACCGCCTCTTCCGTGAGCGCGAAGGCCGAGATGGCGCCCTTCGCGCAGCGCGGCAGGTAGCGCGTCTTCAGGTCCTCGCTGCCGAACATCTCCACCGGGTGCGGCACGCCGATCGATTGATGCGCGCTGAGCAACGCGGTCAGGTTGCCGTCGTAGCTGCCGACCATCTGCATCACCGCGACGTACTCGCGGTGGGTGAGGCCGAGGCCGCCGTACTTGGGCTTGATCTTCATGCCGAAGGCGCCGAGCTCCGCCAGCCCCTGCAGGACTTCCTTGGGGTAGTCGCCGAGCTGATCGATCTCGGCCGGGTCGACCGAGGTCTGCAGGAAGTGCTTGAGCCCGTCGTAGAAGCGTCGGAACTCAGGCCGCTCGGGGCGCTCGTAGGGGTCGTCGTCCGCGAGCAACAGCTCGGGTCGCAGGTGACCGAGGAACAACTCGCGCAAGAAGCTCGCGCCCTGCCACGTCTTCTGACGTGACGCCTCGGCGGCCTTGCGCGCGTTGGCGACGTCGTCGCTCGTGTGTGTTTTCGGCATGCCGTGTCTGGCTGCAATGGGCGTTCCAACGACAAGCCTGAACGCAAACGCGGCGCATCTCGGGAGCGTGGCGGGCGCACGCGCACGGTGCGCTCCCGAACGCCACGCTCCCTTGTGAGCTCACTGACGAGCGCGGGTGCGCGCTGCCTTGCGGGCGGCAGCCTTGCGTTTGGCGGGGCCCTTCGTGCGCACCGCCTTCTTCGCGGCCGTCGAGCGCTCGCTCGCGGTGCGGCGCTTCGCGGCGCGCTTGGTCTGGCGGCCGATCGCCCCCGGGCTGGCCGCGCTCGTGCTCTCGCGCTTCAGCGCCTTCGTGGCAGCGCGCGATCGCGTACGCGAGACCTTCGTGCGCGGAGAACGCGCCGCGTCGCGCGCGGCCTGCTTCTTGGTCGCCTTGGACGCGCGCTTGGGGGCAGGCAGGTCGACGCCAGCACGGCGCGCCTTCGAGAGCCCGATCGCGATCGCCTGCTTGGCGTTGCGCGCGCCGTGCTTGCCCTCGCGGATGTGGTCGATCTCCTCCCGTACGAACTCCCCGGCCTGCGTGCTCGGGGCCTTGCCCTGTCGCCTGTCGCGCTTCGCGCGCTCGATCGTCTTCTTCTCCGGCACGGCTCGCTCCTTCCCTGCCTCCGAACGTGCAACGCGCACGCCACACGAGCGAAGCCAGGTGGGCACAAGCGATTTTGATGCACACGAGGACTCCGCGAGCGCTCGCGAGGTAGTACCTTCACAGGGCGCGAACCACGAAGGAGCTGGGGTGCCCTGGGACAAAGAGTACGACGTAGCCGTGATCGGGAGTGGCCCTGCCGGCGAGGGCGCATCGATGCTCGCCGCGAAGGAGGGCGCCTCGGTGGCGATGGTCGAGCGCTACACGCAGGTGGGCGGAGGCTGCACGCACTGGGGCACCATCCCGAGCAAGACGCTGCGCCACTCGGTCAGCGAGCTGCTCAAGCTGCGTAGCAGTCCACTGTTTGCCAAGACGCTCGAGAACGTCTCGATGGAGCTGCCCGAGCTGCTCTCCAACGTGAGCGGGGTGATCGCCAAGCAGGTGAAGCTGCGGCGCGACTTCTACCAGCGCAACGACGTGCCGATGATCCACGGCGACGCGGCGTTCCTGGACCCGCACACGCTCGCGATCGACGTCAGCGGGGTACGGCGCACGCTCAGGGCCAAGAAGTTCATCGTGGCCACCGGCTCGCGGCCGTTCCGCCCGACCGACATCGACTTCACGCACCCGCTGATCCGCGACAGCGACACGGTCCTGAACCTCGACCACACGCCGCAGACGATCACGATCTACGGCGCGGGCGTGATCGGCTGCGAGTACGCGTCGATCTTTCGCCAGCTCGGCGTGAAGGTGAACCTGATCAATAGCCGCGACAAGCTGCTGAGCTTCCTCGACGACGAGATCATCGACGCGTTGTCGTACCACCTGCGCGATCAGGGCATGCTGCTGCGCCACAACGAAGAGTACGAGCGCGTCGAGGCCTCCCACGACGCAGTCACGCTGCACCTGAAGAGCGGCAAGAAGATCAAGAGCGACGTGCTGCTCTGGGCGCAGGGCCGCACCGGCAACACG
The DNA here is from genome assembly GCA_036277895.1 of Polyangiales bacterium. GTDB lineage: Bacteria > Myxococcota_A > Polyangia > Polyangiales > DASUME01 > DASUME01. The sequence continues at coordinate 1,371 of DASUME010000004.1, read as the reverse complement.
GCCGACCTCGCGCTCGACAAGATCGATCTCAAGGCGGACAGCCGCGGCAACCTCAAGGTCGACGAGCACTACCGCACCGCGCAGGCACACATCTACGCGGTGGGCGACGTGGTCGGCGCGCCGAGCCTCGCCAGCGCGAGCTACGACCAGGGTCGCTTCGCGGCCCTGCACGCGGTCACCGGCGAGACGAACGCACGGCTGGTGCAGGACATCCCCACCGGCATCTACACGTCGCCCGAGATCTCCAGCGTCGGCCGCACCGAGCGTGAGCTGACCGCGGAGAAGGTGCCGTACGAGGTGGGGCACGCGCTGTTTCGCTCGCTCGCGCGCGCACAGATCACCGGCAACCAGGTGGGCATGCTGAAGCTGCTGTTCCACCGCGAGACGCTGAAGATCCTGGGCGTGCACTGCTTCGGCGATCAAGCCGCCGAGATCATCCACATCGGGCAGGCGATCATGGCGCAGAAGGGCGAAGCGAACACGCTCCGCTACTTCATCGACACCACCTTCAACTACCCCACCATGGCCGAGGCCTACCGCGTCGCCGCCCTGAACGGGCTCAACCGCGTGTGCTGACCAGCACCTTCAGGGTGCCCTTCGTGGCTGCGTGCCCGAAGGCTTCTTCCGCCTTGGCCAGCGGGTAGCGGGCGGCGATCAGCGGCGTCGGGTCGAGCGTGCGCAGGGCCTCCACCGCTCGCGATAGGTCGCCGCAGCGCGAGCCGATCACGCGTAGCTCGTTGATCACGATCGGCGAGAGATCCACGTTGCTCGCGCCGGCGACCGTCGTCTTGAGCACCAGCGTGCCGCGCGGGCGCAGCAGCGACAGCGCGCGCTCGAGGCCCCCGCTGGTCCCGGTGGCTTCGATCACCGCGGGCACGCCGTGGAGCGAGGCGTCGAGCTCGTGCTCCAGCACGCCCTCGGCGCCGAAGGCGCGTGCCAGCGCCAGCTTGTGCTCGTGATGGCCCACCACCACCACTCTGCGCCCGCTCTGCGCCACCGCGCACGCGATCAGCAAGCCGAGCTTGCCGTCGCCGAGCACCACGCACTGCGACTCGTTCGGCAGATCGTCGAGCACGTGCAGCGCCGCGGCGAGCGGCTCCGCGAACACCGCGCGCTCGTCCGAGACCTCGTCCGGCACGGCCACCACCGTGTGCGCAGGCACCAAGAAGCGCTCGGCCAGCGAGCCGTCGCGACCGACGATGCCGAGCACGGTTCGACTCGGGCAGTGGTGGCCATCGCCATGCGCGCAAGCCGGGCAGTGGTTGCAGCTGGCGTTGATGTCCGCCACCACCCGCCGCCCGCGCAGCGCGCGATCGTCCGCGTCGAGCACGTCCGCAACGAACTCGTGCCCCAGCACGCCGTGGTAGCCCA
>DASUME010000003.1:0-4570 GCA_036277895.1 Polyangiales bacterium | reverse complement strand
GGCGATGATCTGGCCCTCCGCGAACGCGAACATGTAGCCGAGCACGGCGTCGTGCCGCGACACGCCGTAGTGCACCGCGGCGAGCGCGAACATCTGCGCGTAGCCGCCCGTCTGCACGTTCGGCACGCCGGCCTCGCGCAGCACCTTGGCGAGCGAGCTCCCGATCTGACGGTCCTCGAGCGCGAATTCTGCAGACTCGCGCGCGGCGAGCAGGAACTGCGCCCACTCACTCACGTCTTGCTCGCGCTGGTAGGCGTCGTACATGCGCGCGAGCACGGGCGCATCGAGCCGCCCGATCTGGCGCTCCAGCACCCCGGTCACCCAGTCGCGTGCGCTGTCGCTGTCGTGCACCCAGCCGGCGTTCACCGCGTACTCCAGCCCGCGCGAGTAGGCGTACGCGCCCACCGGCAAGGCCGGGCTGACCAGCCACAGCAGGCGCATGGTGGCGCTAGCGATCATCGCCAGCCGACAGCGTGATGCCCGCGAGCGAGCGCGCGTCGTGGTGCGAGTGCCCGCCGTACGCGCCGGCCTCGGGCTCGAACGACGCCTCCTCGACGACCACCTGCAAGCCGAGCGTGCGCACCATGCCGTCCAGCACGTGATCGTGCAGGTAGCGGAGGAAGCCGTCGCCGACCTCGAGCGGCATGTGACGATTGCCGAGGTGGTAGGCCGCGCGCGCGAGCGAGCGGGCGTCGCGCCCGCGCACCGTGGAGACGGTCTCCGGAGCCGACACGATCGACGCCACGCGCCCGTCGCTGAGCGCGACCGTGTCGCCGCCGCGCAGCACCGAGCCGCGTGGCATCAACATCAGCGCCGCCTCGCCCGTACTCAGCGAGACGCGCAGTCGGCTGCGCTGCCGATCCTGGAAGATCAGCGTGATCGTGAGCCCTGGATCTGCGACTCGCTCCGTGCGCGCGGTGATCTCCAACATCTTCCCTCTCAGAACAAGAAGTAGCGCTGCGCCATCGGCAGCACCTTGGCCGGCTCGCAGACGAGCAGCTGCCCATCGGCACGCACCTCATACGTCTGCGGGTTGACCTCCATCACGGGCTGGTAGTCGTTGTGGATCAGGTCCCGCTTCTGCACCTTTCGGCAGCCGCGCACCGGCACCAGCTTCTTGGCCAGCCGGAGCTCCTGCTGGATGCCGGCCTCGATCGACAGCGCCGACACGAAGGTAACGCTGGTGGTGCTGCAAGCGCGGCCCATGGTGCCGAACATCGGCCGGTAGTGCACCGGCTGCGGCGTAGGGATCGACGCGTTCGGATCGCCCATCGGCGCGGTCGCGATCATGCCGCCCTTGATCACGCACGAGGGCTTGACGCCGAAGAACGCGGGCCGCCAGAGCACGATGTCCGCCAGCTTGCCCACCTCGAGCGAGCCCACCTCGTGCGCGATGCCGTGGCTGAGCGCCGGGTTGATGGTGTACTTCGCGATGTAGCGCTTGACGCGAAAGTTGTCGCTCTTGCTGGAGTCGGGCGCGAGCGGGCCGCGCTGCACCTTCATCTTGTGCGCGGTCTGCCAGGTGCGCAGCACCACCTCCCCCACGCGCCCCATCGCCTGCGAGTCGGACGACATCATGCTGAACGCGCCGAGGTCGTGCAGGATGTCCTCGGCCGCGATCGTCTCGCGCCGGATGCGGCTCTCGGCGAACGCGACGTCCTCCGCGATCGACGGGTCGAGGTGGTGGCAGACCATGAGCATGTCGAGGTGCTCGTCCGCGGTGTTGATCGTGTAGGGCCGCGTGGGGTTCGTGCTGGAGGGCAGCACGTTCGCCTCGCCGCAGGCGCGGATGATGTCGGGAGCGTGGCCGCCGCCCGCGCCCTCGGTGTGGAAGGTGTGGATCGTGCGGCCCTTGAACGCCGCGAACGTGTCCTCCACGAAGCCGCACTCGTTGAGCGTGTCGGTGTGGATCGCGACCTGGATGTCGAGCCGGTCGGCCACCGTCAGGCAGGTGTCGATCGCCTGCGGCGTGGTGCCCCAGTCTTCGTGCAGCTTGAGGCCCATCGCACCGGCCTCGACCTGCTCTTCCAGGCCGAGCGGCAGCGAAGCGTTGCCCTTGCCGAGCAGGCCGATGTTCATCGGCAGCGTGTCCACGGCCTGCAGCATGCGGTGGATGTTCCAGCGCCCCTGCGTGCAGGTGGTGGCGAAGGTGCCCGTGGCCGGGCCGGTGCCGCCGCCGATCATCGTGGTCACGCCGCTGACGAGCGCCTCCTCGACCTGCTGCGGGCAGATGAAGTGGATGTGCGAGTCGATGCCGCCCGCGGTCGCGATCAGGCCCTCGCCCGCGATGATCTCGGTGCCCGGTCCGATCACGATGTCGACGCCGGGCTGGATGTCCGGGTTGCCGGCCTTGCCGATGCTCGCGATACGTCCGGCCTTGATGCCGATGTCCGCCTTCACGATGCCCCAGTGGTCGATGATCAGCGCGTTGGTGATCACCACGTCCATCACCGAGCGGCCGACGCGCTGGCTCTGGCCCATGCCGTCGCGGATCACCTTGCCGCCGCCGAACTTCACTTCCTCGCCGTAGATCGTGAAGTCGCGCTCGACCTCGACGATCAGCTCGGTGTCCGCGAGCCGCACGCGGTCGCCCACGGTGGGGCCGAACATCTCCGAGTAGGCCTGACGCGAGATCTTACTCATAGGCTGCCCATCACCTTGCCCTGGAAGCCGAACACGCGTTGGTCGCCGGCGTACTTCACGAGCGTGACGTCGCGGTCCTGGCCGGGCTCGAAGCGCACGGCGGTGCCGGCGGCGATGTCGAGCCGGAAGCCACGCGCTCTCTCGCGGTCGAACTGCAGCGCGTCGTTGGTCTCGTAGAAGTGATAGTGGGAGCCGACCTGGATCGGGCGGTCGCCCGCGTTCGCGACGCGCAGCGTGACGCGCTCGCGGCCTTCGTTGAGCTCGATGTCGCCGTCGAGCGGGAACACTTCACCGGGGATCATCGCTTCACCTTCAGCGGATCGGTTGGTGGACGGTGACCAGCTTGGTTCCGTCCGGGAAAGTGGCCTCGACCTGCACGTCCGGGATCAGCTCCGGCACGCCATCCATCACGTCGTCGCGCGTGAGCACGGTGGCACCGAAGCTCATCAGGTCGGCGACCGTGCGCCCATCGCGCGCGCCCTCGAGCACGGCAGCGCTGATCAGCGCGACCGCCTCCGGGTAGTTGAGCTTGAGACCGCGCGCCTTACGACGCTCCGCCAACAACGCGGCGGTGAAGATTAGAAGCTTGTCTTTCTCGCGGGGAGTCAGTTCCATCAAGTGCTCCAGATGCGCGGATGCACGGCCTCTCGGCCGGCGTAGAGAGGTCTTAACACACGGAACGCGCGCTCGAGGCAACCACGTGCTTCGCGTGTTGTCGCGCCAAGAAAGCGCGCAACGAGCACGCCTGATACCAGCGTGACCGAGAACGTTCCGGACTCGACCTCGACTTCGGCGCGCACCTGCTCGACCCACTCCTGGCTCGCACGCGGTGACGCCACCACGAACGTGGCCAGCACGGGCTGACCGTGCAGACCCCACGGGGCGCGCAGCACGGCGTCGCCACCGCGATAGAGGCCGCGCTCGAGGAAGCGCAGCTGTCCTTCACGGCGAATCTCGAGTGACGTGCGCAGCTCTCCAGAGCTGAAGCCCTCGCCCGCGGCGGGTCGACCGAGGCACAGGATCTCCCAGCCGGCGTACGCGGCATCGGCGGCCAGCGCGACCTGCGTGTGCAGCGCACCACGCGTACCCTCGAACGCGATCGTCTCCGGTGGCATCCACTCGGCGAGCGCACCCTCCCCGACGTCCACGCTCTGCACGAGCTCGGCGCGGTGCTCGCCGCGCGCGGTGTAGAACTTGTTCGCCCCTGGCGCGGTCAACATCGCGTGCGCGCGTGCGTCCAGCGACAGCGCGATGCGCAGTCGGTCGCCGCTGACCACGCCTCCCGGCGGGTGCAACAGATACACGTGGCACGGCCCGTCCGGTCCTTCGGGATGGAAAGGACGCTGCACCCGCAGCGGACCGACGTGCTCGGTCTCCGCGAGGTGGGTGCCGCGCGCGCCATGCTTGAAGCGCAGCGCGAGGCGCGCATCCCAGGTCCCGAAGTCGGGTTCGGCAGAGAGCATGGCGCGAGAGGCTACAACTGACGCGCCGGTGCGCCACACGTCAGACCACCAAGTGCCTTGCCACCAGCTGCTCGGTCAGCTCCGGGAGCTCGCCGCCCGCGACCACGCGGCCCTTGTCGAGGATCACGAAGTGGTCGGCGAACTTGCGCACGAACGGCAGCTTCTGCTCCACGAGCAGCACCGTCAGCCCGAACTCCTTGCACAGGCGCTGGATCAGGTGGCCGATGTCCGCGACGATGTTCGGCTGGATGCCCTCCGCCGGCTCGTCGAGGATGAGCAACTTGGGATCGAGCACCATCGCCCGTCCGATCGCGAGCTGCTGCTGCTGGCCGCCGGAAAGGTCGCCGCCGCGCCGCCGCAGCATACCCTTTAGTACCGGGAACAGCTCGAAGATCTGGTCCGGCACCTTGCGTGCCCCGCGCGGCAGCAGCGCGAAGCCGGTCTCCAGATTCTCCTGCACCGTC
>DASUME010000002.1:0-5636 GCA_036277895.1 Polyangiales bacterium | reverse complement strand
CGCCGAAGGCGTCGATGTTGGTGTCGGCCTTGGCCGCGAGCTCGCGGGGGGGCGCTGCTTTGGGGGCAGGGGCAGGGGCAGGGGCAGGGGCAGCTACGACGGCGGGCTTGAGCTTCTCCAACAGGGCGGCCTGTTGATCGGGCTCGAAGCGAGGGAAGAGGGGCTTGCCCGGGCGGGTCTCGATGCCACCGGGCAGGCGGCCCCACTCGTTGGGCCACAGGTCGACGCCCTCCTCGGGGCTCAGCGCATCGAAGCCGAGCTGCTGCAACAGCTCGCTCGCCTTGTTGGGCATCACCGGCCACAGCATCAGCCCGAGGTAACGTAGCGTCTCGAGGGCCGTGTACACGACCTGCGCCAGGCGTGAGGTCTGGCCGTTCTTGACCAGCTTCCACGGCTCGGTGGAGTCGACGTACTTGTTCGCGGCGTTGACCAGATCCCAGATCGCGTCGAGCGCGCGGTTGGGGTTGATGTCGTCGAACTGCTTGGCCGCGATCGCGGCGTTGCCCATCGCCTTGTCGAGCAGCCCGCGATCGATCGCGAGCAGCTCCGAGCGGTCGATCGTGGGCACGCGGCCCTCGAGCGTCTTGCGCACGATGCTGGCGAGGATGCGGTTGAGCAGGTTGCCCAGGCCGTTGCCGAGCTCGCCGTGGTAGCGCGCGAACAGGTTCTCGTGGCTGAAGTCGCCGTCCTGCCCGAACGCGATGTCGCGCAGCAGGTAGTAGCGCAGCACGTCCGAGCCCACGGCCTCGACCAGCGGCGCAGGAGCGATGAAGTTGCCGAGGCTCTTGGACATCTTCTGCCCGTCGACGGTGAGCCAGCCGTGGGCCCACACCTGCGACGGCGGCTCGAGGCCCGCGCTCATCAGGAAGGCCGGCCAGTACACCGCGTGAAAGCGCAGGATGTCCTTGCCCACGATGTGCACGGCGGTGTGGTCGTCGCCGCGCGACTGCGGCCAGAACTGCTGGAACAGCTCGTCCGACTCCCCGTCGATCTTCGGGCCGCCGAGCGCGCTGATGTAGTTGGTCAGCGCGTCGAACCAGACGTAGATCACGTGCTCGGGGTTGTCCGGTACTTCGATGCCCCACTTGAACGTGCCGCGCGAGAGCGACAGATCGCGCAGGCCCTCGCGCACGAAGCTCTTGACCTCGTTGAAGCGGCCCTCGGGCTGCACGAAGCGCGGGTTCTTCTCGTAGAACGCCAGCAGCTTCTCGCCGTACGCGCTGAGCCGAAAGAAGTACGTGCGCTCGTTGAGGATCTCGACCGGCGTCTTGTGGATCGGGCAGATCTTGCCCTCGAGCAGGTCTTTCTCCGTGTAGTAAGCCTCGCAGCCCACGCAGTAGAGGCCTTGGTACTCGTCCTCGTAGATGTCGCCCTTGTCGCGGCACATCCGCCACAGCTCGCGCGCGCGCTCCTTGTGGCGCGGGTCCGTGGTGCGGATGAAGTCGTCGTAGGCGCAGTCGAGCTGCTTCCACGCGTCCTTGAACGGCGGCACCATCGAGTCGACGTAGCTCTGCGGCGTCTGCCCGAGCGTCTGCGCGCGGCGCTCCAGCTTGATGCCGTGCTCATCGACCCCGGTCAGCATGCGCGTGGGCTCACCGCGCATGCGGTGGTAGCGCGCGAGCACGTCGGTGACGATGGTGGAGTAGGCCGTACCGATGTGCGGCTTGTCGTTGACGTAGTAGATGGGCGTCGTGACGTAGAAGGACATGAGGAGGCTTCCAGACTAGCGCAGCTCGGCGAGCTGGACGAACAGGTGGTCGAGGGCGATCTGCGGGTTGGCGTTGCGCCCGAGCAGCTCGGGCAATTCGGCGAGCAGGCTCACGCGCGCGGCGGCGATCTGCGGCGAGAGCTCCGCCAGCTCGCTCGCCTTCGCGCGAAAGCGAAGCTTGTCCGGGCCGAGGCCGAGCGCACGCGCGGCGACGTCGCGGTACACCGCGGCAAGCGTCTCGATCAGCAGCTCCAGGTCCTCGCGCTTGGCCAGCTCTTCAGACAGCTCCACGAAGCGGCCGGTGTCGCGCAGCGCGAGCGTGCGGTCGATGCGCAGGGCGCTCGCGAACAGCTCGTCGGCGACGCCGTCCTTGGCCAGCGTGATCGCGCGGTCAGCGCGGCCCTCGGCCAGAGCCACCGCGGCGCCGCGCTTGTCTTCGGTGATGCCGTGCTGCTCCAGCACGTGCTCGAGCACCAGCGCGGGCAAGGGCGCGAAGCGCAGCTGCTGGCAGCGCGAGCGGATCGTGCTCAGCAGCGAGTCCGGCTTCTCGGCCAGCAGCACGAACGTGATGTTCGCGCGCGGCTCCTCCAGCGTCTTCAGCAGCGCGTTGGCCGCCTCCGGATGCTGCTCGGGGAACGACACGTCGGCCTCGGGAAAGATCAGGAACGCGTGTGCTCCCTCGAACGGCGCGAACTGCGTCACGGGCAGGATCTCGCTGCGTACGGTCTCGACCTGGATGTTGCGGTTGCCCTCGTCGCGCGGGGCGAAGGTGCGCGCGTCCGGGTGGTTGCTCGTGACGATGCGGTGGCAGACCGGGCATCGGCCGCAGCCTTTTCCCGGCTTCTCGGGGCAAAGCTTCGCCTGCGCGAGCGCCAGCGCGGCCTCCCGCTTGCCGACGCCGCTCGGACCGGTGAACAAGTAGGCGTTGGGGAGCCGCCCGTGGGCGAGCGCGCGCTCCAGGGTGCGCACCGCCGCGTTCTGACCGCGTAGCTCCGAGAGCAGCATCGGCTGCGGCGGTACCACAGCGGTCGCGCGGTCACAAGCGCTTGTCATCTCGGCGCGCCCGGGCAAGATGAGGAGGATGGCCGGAGAGAAGCTCGCGGAGCTGGTCGAGATCATGCGGCGCTTGCTGGCGCCGGACGGCTGCCCCTGGGATCGCGAGCAGACGCTGGAGACGCTGCGCCCGTACGTGATCGAAGAGGCGCACGAGGTGGTCGACGCGATCGATCGCAAGGACCTGAAGGACCTGTGCGAGGAGCTCGGCGACCTGCAGCTGCAGATCGTGTTCCAGGCCGCACTCGCCGAGCAGGCCGGGGCGTTTGCGATCGACGACGTCGTGGCGGCGATCTGCGCCAAGATGGTGCGCCGCCACCCGCACGTGTTCGGCAGCGAGCAAGCCAAGGACAGCGGCGAGGTACTCGCGCGCTGGGAAGAGCTGAAGGCCCAGGAGAAGGCGGGCCGCGGCGTGCTGGACGGCGTGCCGCGCACGATGCCGGCGCTCTTGCGCGCGCAGCGTGTGGGCGAGAAAGCCGCGCACATCGGGCTCGACTGGCCCGACGCACGAGGTCCACGCAGCAAGCTGGACGAAGAGATCGGCGAGCTCGACGAGGCGATCGCGAGCGGCGACAAGCACGCGATGGAGAGCGAGCTCGGCGACGTGCTGTTCTCGCTGGTCAGCATCGCGCGCAAGCACGGGCTCGATGCGGAGGCCGCGCTGCGCGGCACGATCGATCGCTTCTCCGCGCGTACGGGGCACGTGGAGGCCGCGCTGCGCGCCGGCAAGATCGATCCCAAGACGCTGCCGCCCGACGAGCTGGACGTGTTGTGGAAGCAAGCCAAGGAGGCGCTCTCGCGTGCCCCGCTTTAACCTGCTGCTGTTGGTGCTCCTGGTCGGTTGTGTGGAGCGCGTGGTCGTGCGCGCGCCGGTGTATTACCCGGCGGAGCTGCCCGTCAGGGCGTTCCCGTCGTTGGTGGTCGCGGGGGGCGATCTTCCCGAGGGTGATCTCGGAGAGCGCCTGCGCGCGCACCTGCTCGCGGACAAACAGCACGAGGTGCGAAAGGTCGAGGTGAAGGAGCTGGAGCCGCTGCGCAAGGCCGGCGGCATCGCACCCTCCACGCTGGTGATCCTGCTGGAGGCAGGCTTCGGAACCGACGGTGCCGACGAGTGGCAGCTGCAGCCCGTGCAGGTCTGCGACCCGTTCTACGGCTGCTACACGGACTTCCAGAACGTGTACGGCGCCGGGCAGCGCGTGATCGCCGAGGTCGACGTCACGGTCTACGAGGGCCCGACCGCTCGCAAGCTGCAGACGCTGACCCTGGACGCCTGGGCGTATGGCGCGGACACGGCCCCGCTGCGGCAACACCTGATCAGCCAGCTCGGCGCCAAGCTGGAGCGCGCGGTGGACGTGCTGAAGAGCGACGTGCAGGCGGAGCTGGAGCCGGTGCGCGAGCTCCCGATCGTGGGGCTTGCGCTGGCGCAGCTGCGCGCGGGCCACTGGAGTGAGGGGCGCGATCTGCTGGAGCAGGCCGCGCGCCAGCTCGGTGGGCAGAAGCGCAAGGTGCAGAAGCGGGTCTGGTACGACCTCGGGCTCGCGCGCCTCTACGCGCCAGGGCCGGCTGGGCTCGATGCGCAGGCGTTCGCGGGCGTGGAGCGCGCTCTCACCCTGGCGATCGAGCTCGATGGCACCAAGCGCTACCTGCGCGCGTACCAGCGTGCCAAGCAGATGCGCGAGCGCGCCCAGATCCTCGAGGATCAGCGCCGCGCGGCGCGCGCGAACTACGCTCTGCGGGCCAACAGCGCGCCCTGAGACCCCATCTGACAGCGCAGGTTGGCCGGTACGCCACGAGATCGTGACTCCGATGACCTCCACGGACCGCTCTGGATGGATGTCGGTCATCCTCGCTCGGTCCTGCGCGCCAAGACTTGCGTGCAGGCGTCCTGGGGAGGCGTTCGTTCGCCATGGAACGTGCGGAAGCGGTCACGACGTCGAGCGGTCTCAAGCGCGTGACCGAGCAGGATCAGTACCGCGCTCCCGATGCGCGGATCGTGCAAGGCGTGTCGCTGGTGCTGGTGCGCGCCGCCGGCGCGGCGGTGCGCGAGCTCGGGCTGTCGATCGATGGGTTCGCGGCGCTCGAAGCGATCAGCGCGCAGCCGTTCATGCCGATCCCGCGCGGCACGTTCCTGAGAGCGCTCGGCGCGCTGCGCGTGTACAGCGCGGACCCGGCCCTGGGGCTGCGCATCGGCGGCGCGATCAACGACGCCAGCATGCACCTGTTCGGGCCGCTGGTGATGGTGAGCTCGAGCGCGCGCCAGGTGGTCGACGCGTACGTGCAATTCGGCGAGGCCTTCACCGGCGGCAGCACCTGGCAGGTCTGGCAGCATGGCGGGCGCGTGTGGCTCGGCGCGGCACCCGGCGGTGAGGAGCTGCCCGGGGCGATGCTGGAGGCGGAGCTGAGCGTGGCCTTCATGTACGCGCTGGCCGGCCGCTTCTGGGGACCGTGGGCGCGTACGTTCCTGCGTGCGACGCTGGCGTTCGAGGCACCGGCCGATTCGTCCGCGCACCGTGAGCTGTTCGGGGACGTGACGTTCGGCACCGCGCTGAGCACGTTCTCGTTCCCCGAGGCGTTGCTCGATCACGAGCGCCCAGGCAGCGACGCGGCTCTCTCACGCGCGATGGGAGAGCTGGTGCGCGCGCAGATGGCGCTCGGCGAGCAGAGCTGGAGCGAGCGAGTACGCCGCGCGCTCTCGGCCGCCGCGCAGCCCGCGCAGCTCGACGGGGAGTCGTTGGCGCAGCGCTGGGGGCTGTCGGTGCGCAGCCTGCGGCGCAAGCTGGAGGCCGAGCAGACGTCGCTCTCGCTGCTGCACGAGGCCGTGCTGTTCGAGCGCGCGCGCGCCTTGCTCGCGCGCCCCACGCTGCGCATGCACGAG
>DASUME010000001.1:0-10238 GCA_036277895.1 Polyangiales bacterium | reverse complement strand
GCCGCTCACGGTCTGCTCGCGTCCGCCGCGCGAGGTGCCGCTGCGCCCCGGCAAGCAGTACTTCACGGTCGATGCCACGGGTGCGGTGTTTCGGTCCGCGCTGCGCGAGAAAACGCTCGCCCTCCAGCTACCGCCGCCGTTTGCGCCCGATACCACGCGTGCAGAGCTGTTCGCCATTCTCCCGGGGTAAGTCATGGATCGCATCAACTGGGTCACCAGCGAGGCGCTGCACGCGGTCTTGCAGCTCGCGCGCACGCAAGACGCGGAGCCGAAGCAGACGTACGCGCGGATGCGCGTGCAGCTCGAGACCACGCGCCGCCGCGCCGCCGAGGCCGGCTACGCGGAGAGCGAACAAGTGCAGATCGCGTATGCGCTCACCGCGCTCGCGGACGAGGTCGCGATGGCGCAGGAAGGCGCGCTGCGCGAGCACTGGGCGCAGCATCCGCTGCAGCTCCAGCTGTTCGGGGACAACGTGGCCGGCGAGCGCTTCTTCGACGAGCTGGAGCGCGCGCGCCAAGCCGGTCGTGTGGGCGTATTGCGCACGTACTACCTGTGCTTGCTGTTCGGCTTCCGCGGGCGCTACGCGATGCGCGGCGGCGAGAGCGGTCTCGCGCAGATCACGGAGGGCGTGCGCACGCAGCTGCTGCGCTCGCTCGCGGTCCCGGAGCAGCTCGCGCCCGACGGGGCGAGGCCCGAGCAGGGGTTGGTCGAGGTCACGCGGCGGATGCCGTGGCCCGTGTTGGCGGCGGGTGCGCTGATGTTGAGCATGGTCTTGTACCTCGGCTGCAAGGTGTCGCTGCGGGAACAGCTCGCTCAGTTCACGGAGCAGGCACCATGAAGTTGCTCGCGTTCGCGGTGCTGCTGTTCGTGCTCACGCTGTGGGCGCTCGCGCTCGGCTTCTCGCTCACGCTCTGGATCCCGATCGCGGGCACGCTCGTGTGCGCGCTCGCGGTCGGCACCTGGTGGTTCTTGCGTCGCCTGCGCGCCGAGCGAGCGAGTCGGGCGCTGGAGAGCGCGCTCGCCGACCAGGCCGAGTCGCTGGAGCGCCGCGCGCGCCCCGATCGCCAGCCGGCGCTGCGCGCGCTGTCCGCGCAGTTTCAGGCGGCGCTCTCGACGCTGCGTAGCTCCAAGCTCGCACACGGCCATGGCGGCGCGCTCTACGCGTTGCCCTGGTACGTGATCATCGGGCCACCGGGTACCGGCAAGAGCACGGCCATCCGCGAGTCCGGGCTGAGCTTTCCGCTCGCCGGCGAGCAGGGAGGTGTGCGCGGCATCGGCGGCACGCGGCACTGCGACTGGTGGCTCACCAACGAGGCGATCCTGCTCGACACCGCGGGCCGCTACGCAACCGGGGATGACGACCGCGACGAGTGGCTCGCGTTCCTCGACATGCTGCGGCGCGCGCGCCCGAAGCGACCGCTCAACGGCCTGATCGTCGCACTCAGCGCGGGAGAGGTCAGCACGCTCGACGCCACCGGGCTGGCGGAGCTGTCGGCGCGCGTGCGCGCGCGCATCGACGAGGTGATGGCGCGGCTCGAGGTCCGGCTGCCGATCTACGTGCTGTTGACCAAGTGCGATCTGCTGCCGGGCTTCTCCGAGTCGTTCGCCGAGCTGCGCAGCGCCGAGCGTGGTCAGGTGCTCGGCTTCACGCTGCCGGTCGGCGAGGGCGAGGACTTGCGCGCGAACCTCGACCGGCACTGGCTGCGCCTGGTGCAGACGCTCGAACGCCGCGCGGTCGCGCAGCTCGCACAGGTGAACGGCACCGACGCGCGCCAGGCGGTGTACGGCTTCCCACAACAGCTCGAGCAACTCGCGCCGCGGGTCACGCGCCTGCTGCTCGAGCTGTTCGTCGACAACGTCTTCCGAGATGCGCCGATCCTGCGCGGCGTGTACCTCACGAGCGGCACGCAGGCTGCGGAGCCGCTGAGCAAGCTCGCGGCAGGCGACCGAAAGAGCTACTTCCTGAGCGAGCTGTTTCGCGGCGTGATGTTCCCCGACAGCGCGCTCGCCGTGGCCGGTGCCGGCGCGCAGCTGCGTAGCGCGCGAGCGCGCGGGGTGGTGGCGCTCGCGGTGCTGACCGTGGCGCTCGGCTTCGCGTTCGCGAGCGCGCGCGCGTTCGCCACCAATCGTCAGCTCTTGCGCGCCGCACGGCAGGAGCTCGACGTCGCCAACGCCGCGCACTCGGAGCGCGACGTGCTGGCGGCGCTGGCACCGCTGCGCTCGCGCCTGCAGGCGTTGCAGGAGGCCCAGCGTGATGGCACGGCGAGTGAGCTCGGGCTGAATCAGCGCGCTTCCCTGCTGCCCACGTTGCAGGGCGCGTATACGTCGGCGTTGCGAGCCGTGCTGTTACAGCCGCTGGTCGGGCAGCTCGCGCTGCAGCTCGCCGCGCGCGGGGAGGGTACGCGCAAAGCCTCGGCCACGGCGCAGGCGCAGTCCTCCTTGTTCGATCGCACCAAGGCGTACCTGCTGTTGACGCAGCCCAAGGCTGCGCACGAGCCCCAGCTCGACGGCGCGCTGTCCACGTGGCTCGAGGCACAGCTGGTCGAGGCCTGGATCCGGTGCCAGGGAGAGCCGGTCTCGAGCGCGCAGCGCAGCGAGCTCGCCGCGCACATCGCGTCCTACCTGGCGCTGCTCGCGAGCGACCCGCAGCTGGGCTTCGCGCGCACCGAGGAACCCGTGCGCACGGCACGCGCCGAGCTCTCGCGCGTGCCGCCGGTGAACCTCGCGCTCGATCGTGTGGTCGCGGCGGTCGAGCCGCTCGGGTTGGAGCTCGAGCAGGATGACCTGCTCGGCGGAAGCGGCATGCCCTGGCATGCACGCGGTCGCATCCGAGGTGCCTTCACGCGCCGGGGCTGGGAAGGTTACGTGCGCACGCTCCTGAGCGAGAACACGGGCGACCTGGTGGGCGAAGCGTGGGTGGTGGACGCCGCGGGCCAGCACGACGGTGCGGACGCAGCGCGCACGTGCGCCCTCCGCGGCGCGTACTTCACACGCTACGTCGAAGAATGGCGCAGCTTCCTCAACACACTGCAGATGGAAGAGCCGGCCGACCAGGACCGCGCGCTCGCGATGCTGCAGGATCTGACGCGCGGCCAGCCGGCGCCCACCGAGCGCATCATGCGCGTGGTCGCGGACAACGCGCGGCTCGCGTCCGATGCACCCGCCTTGCCCGCGCAAGCGGAGGGCATGCTCGACCAGCTGCGAAAGCGCGTGAGCGACACGCCGGTCGCAGCCTTGGTCGCGCGCAATCTCTGCGCGGGACAGCCTGGCGAAGAGAGTGTGCGCCACGCGCTCGAGGGGTTCTACGCGTTCGGAGCCAGCAGCGAGCCACCCCCGCAAGGGGCCCCGGCTCCGGTCACGTCGGCACAGATCTACCAGGAGCAGCTCGCCTACCTGCGCGACGCGATGCAGGCCGCGACCGAGGATCCCACGCAAGGCGAGGCGCTGCTCTCGCGCGCGAGCAGCGTGCGTACGCGGGTGCGGAGCCTGATCGAAGCGCAGCCGATCGGCTGGCGTCCGCGCTTCGAGCGCCTGCTCTGGCCGGCGGTGAATGGCTCGTCGGCGAGCGCCGCCAGTGCTCTGGCGGGGGAGCAAGCGCGCGGTTGGTGCAGCTCGGTGGTGCTGCCGCACGCGCGCACGCTGCGTGATCGCTACCCGTTCGCGCGGCGCGGCCAGGATGCGGCGCTGACCGATCTCGCGGACTTCTATCGTCCCGGCACCGGCACGCTGTGGACGTACTACGGCGCGGTGCTGCAGCGCGACCTGCCGCAGACCGGCGCCGACTTCGAGCCGCGCGTCGGACCGGGTGTGGGCACGCACTACACCCCGGAGCTGGTGCGCTTCCTCCATCGCGCGCAGGCACTCTCGAACGCGCTGTTTCCGCCGCGCGCCGAGACTCCGCGCGTGGACCTGGAGATCCGCGTTCGCCCGGCGCCCGGCATCGCGCAGGTCTTGCTGACGGTCGACGGACAGCTGGTCGACTTCCACAACGGGCCCGAGCGCTGGATCCGCGTCGCGTGGCCGGGCACGAGCGATCGGCGTGGGGCGTCGCTGCGCGTGCGCGGCGAAGGCATCGACGAAACCGTGGTGCAAGACGGCGAGTGGGGACTGTTTCGCTTGCTGGAGCAGAGTGAGGTCGAGGCGCCGCAAGGCGAGCGCTTCTTCAGCGCGCGTTGGCGGCTGCACACGCAACATGACGTCGTCGTGGACATGCGGCCGGCGCGTAGCGAGAACCCGCTGGTCGGCCCGAAAGGCTTCCTGGAGCTGTTTCGAGGCCCCGGCGTCGAGGTGCCGCGCGCGCTGACGCGCGAAGCGAAGGCGTGCCGCGAATGACGGCCCTGTTCGGAAAGCTGCCCGACTCCCCGGAGTTCGTGCGCGAGGGCGCCTTCGGCGAGCCCGAAGCGATGGTGGAGGCCGCGCTGCTGACGAGCGTCGAGCGCGGCCGCGCGATCGAGCCGTCGCGCTTCCTGGTCGCGGGCCCCGGCTATGTGCGCGCGGGCGCGTGGATCCCGAGTCACGATTCGGTGGGTCGCGCGTTTCCGCTCGCGCTCTCGCTGCCGCTGTCGGAGCAGTCGCTGTTGTCGATCGTGCCGCTGCACTACGATGAGCTGCTCGACATGGCGGTGCAGGCGCTGCACGCGCGGTTGGGAGGCGGGCGCGGCACTCCTTACTTGTTGCCGCCCCATCCGAGCTTGCTCTTGCCGCGCATCCACCGCGCGCGCGAGGCGCTGCGCAGCGAAGGTGCACGTCGCTTCCAGCTGCGTACGCTCGGCGCGCTGGAGGGCGAACCGCTGCTCTACGCGCTGTCGACGCTGCTGCGCGCGGCTGCGCTCGAGGAGCCGGTCGCGCTGGCGTTGCCGAACGCGCTCGACGAGAGCTTGTTCGCGTGGCTGGAGCTGATGGGCTCCCTGGCGCCGACGCACGCACTGTCGCTGATCTGGGGCGCGCAGCGTGCGTGGATCGGCTGGGACATGGAGCTGGGCTCGCTGCTCGCACAGGAGGAGCAGGCCTGGCCGCTCGCGAGCGCGGAGCCGGAGGCCGTCGAGAGTGCACGCGCCCATCTTGGCGACGAGGTCGCGGCAGCGATCGAGCGTGACTGGGCAATGGAGAGCGTGCTCGAGCTGGTCGCACGCGCGTCGAGGTGCCGCCATGCAGGCTGAGCTCGCTGTGTGCATGCAGCCCTGCGAGGGTGCACCCGCGGGCGCGGACGCAAGGGTCGATGCCGAGCACGAGCGCGTGCGCGCCGAGATCGAGAAGCTCAACGGGCTCGCGGGGGACGCGCCGGACTGGCAGGCGGTCGAGCAGCTCGGGTGCGAGCTGCTTACGGCGCGCTCGAAGGACCTGACGATCGCCGCGTTCGTCGCCGCCGCGCGCCTGGAGCGCACGGGCTGGGATGGACTGCTCGAAGGCGCGGAGCTCCTCGCGGGGCTCGTGCGCGCGTTCGGCGCGGACCTCTACCCGCAACGTCCACGCGCGCGCGCGAACGCGCTCGCCTGGTGGGTCGACTACACGGCGACACGGATCGCGAAGCTAGGAGCACGCGAAGCCGCGCTGCTCACGCCGATCAAGGCTACGCTGTCCGCGCTGCAGCGGGTGGTGAACGAGTGGCTCGGCGACGATGCGCCCCCGTTCGGCGAGCTGCTCCGTGCGCTCGACCGCGCGCTGCTGGAGCCGTCCCCTGTCGCCGCTCCGATCGCAACGCCGGTGCAGCCGGTGGCCGTCGCGAGTGCACCCGAGGAGCTGGCGTTGCCGACCGACGAGGTGGGCATCGGGCGTTTCTTGCGGGTGCAGAGCACGAAGCTGGTCGCGCTCGCGCGCGCGCGCATGGAGGCCGAGCCGAGCGACGCGCGAGCGTACCGCTGGCTTCGCACCGGTCTGTGGCTGGGCTGGGAGGGCGCGCCCCCCGAGGGCAAGAACGGGCGCACGGCGCTCGCGCCGCCGCTCACGTCGTCGCGTGGCGAGCTGCAGCATGCGCAGAACCAGCAGCGCTGGCGTGATGTCGTGTGCCTGAGCGAGGCACTGCTCGCGATCGTTCCGCACTGGCTCGAGCTCGGCTACGTGTGTGCACAAGCGCTGCGCGAGCTGGGGCCGCAGTACGCGCAGGCGCGCGAGGTGGTCGAGCGCGAGACGCGCGGCTTGCACGCGCGCATGCCCGAGCTCGCTGCGCGATCGTTCCGCGACGGAACGCCGTTCGCGTCGCCGGAGGCGCTGCAGTGGCTGAACGCCGGTGCGCGCGTGGAAGTCGAGCCTGCGCTCGCGCCCGAACCCAAGGTCGACTCGCTCGACGGCTTGGTGCAGTCGCTCCAACGCGCTCCGTCACCGCGCGCGCTGTTCGTGCAGCGCTGCCAGCTCGCGCAGCGCTTCGTCGCAGCGGGAGAGGGCGAGCGCGCGAAGTTCGTGTACCGCGGGCTGCTCGAAGACGTCGACGCGTTCGCGCTCGAGCGCTGGGAGCCCGCGCTGGCGCTCGACGTGGTGCAGCCGCTCTGCGCGTTGAGTGAGGGCCGAACACCCGCAGGGGTGAAGGACGCCGAGCTCGCAGCCCTCTATGCTCGACTTGCGCGCTTGGCACCGTGGTTGGCGCCGAAGCGCAGTACGACGAGCGCATCAGCGTCTCGCTAGCGAGCGGAGAAGAACGATGGCGAAGGAAGGCACTGTCGCGCCCAAGGAGCGCGTGAACATCACCTATCGGCCGGCGACGACCAACGCCCAGGAGCAGATCGAGCTCCCGCTCAAGTTCCTGATGCTGGCCGACTTCACCGGTCAGCCGGACGCACGGCCGGTCGAGGAGCGCGCGCCGATCTCCGTCGACAAGGACAACTTCGCGCGCGTGATGGCCGAGCAGAAGCTGCACGTGGAGGCGATGGTGCAGAACCGCCTGCTCGACGAGCCCGGCGCGGAGCTCGGCGTGAGCCTGAACATCCAGGCGCTGGCGGACTTCGGTCCGGACGGCATCGCCAGCCAGGTCCCGGCCCTCCAGCAGCTGCTGGAGCTGCGCAATGCGCTGATCGCGCTCAAGGGCCCGCTCGGAAATGTGCCGGCGTTTCGTCGCAAGATTCAAGGCCTTCTGGCCGATGAGCAAAGTCGTAAGCAACTCGCGAGCGAGCTCGGCCGAAACCAGGACTGAAGAAGGAGAACGCGACCATGGTGGCAGGTATGCAGACTCAGGTCCTGGACACGGCAGTCGAGTCGGACGACTCGCTGTGCGGGCAGATCCTCGCCGAGGCGAAGCTCGCGCGCACGGACGAGACGTACGCGATCGCCCGGCACGGGGTGGAGGCGTTCGTGGGGGCGATGTTGGAGCCCGAGCGCCGGGGGGAGCGCGTGGACCGCGCCACGGTGGACGCGATGATCGCGGAGATCGACCGCCGCATCACGGCGCAGGTCAACGAGATCATGCACGCGCCGGAGTTCCAGCGCCTGGAGTCCACCTGGCGTGAGCTCAAGCTGTTGGTCGACCGCGTCGACTTTCGCGAGAACATCAAGGTCGAGATCGTGAACCTGCCCAAGCAGGACCTGATCGCGGACTTCGAGGACAGCCCGGAGCTGTTCAAGAGCGGCCTCTACCGCACCGTGTACTCCTCGGAGTACGGCACCTTCGGCGGTCACCCGTACGGCGCGCTGATCGCCAACTACGACTTCGATCACGGGCCGGAGGACATCGCGCTGCTGCGCCAGTGCGCGGCGGTCGCGGCCGTGGCGCACGCGCCGTTCATCGCCAACGCCTCGCCCAAGTTCTTCGGCAGCGAGTCCTTCCTGGAGCTGCCCAAGCTCAAGGATCTGCGCGCCCAGTTCGAGGGGCCGCAGTACGCGCGCTGGAACTCCTTCCGCGACAGCGAAGATGCGCGCAATGTCGCGCTGTGCTTGCCGCGCTTCCTGCTCCGCCTGCCGTTCGGCCAGGAGACCATCGCGAGCAAGACGTTCAACTTCGAGGAAGACGTCACCGGACATCACGACCGCTATCTGTGGGGGCACGCCTCGGTCGCGTTCGCGACCTGCGTCGCCAGCTCCTTCGCGAAGTACCGCTGGTGCCCCAACATCATCGGACCCACCTCGGGTGGCGCGATCGAGCAGCTCCCGCTCCACAACTACGAGGCGATGGGCGAGCTGCAGACCAAGATCCCGACCGAGATTCAGCTCACCGAGCGGCGCGAGTTCGAGCTCTCCGAGGAGGGCTTCGTCGGCCTCGTGTACCGCAAGGGTGCCGACAACGCGGCCTTCTTCTCGGCCAACTCGCCGCAGCGGCCCAAGCTGTTCGGCGGCTCGGACGAGGGCCGAACCGCCGAGACGAACTACCGGCTCGGCACGCAGCTGCCGTACATGTTCATCGTCAACCGGCTCGCACACTACATCAAGGTGATCGAGCGCGAGCGCGTGGGCTCGGCCCGCGAGCGTGCGGATCTGGAGCGCGAGCTCAACCAGTGGGTCGCGCAGTACGTGATCACGATGGACAACCCGGCGCCGAGCTTGCGCGCACAGCGGCCCCTGCGCGACGCGCGCGTCGAGGTGCAAGACATCGCGGGCCAGCCGGGCTGGTACCGCTGCAACCTGAGGGTGCGCCCGCACTTCAAGTACATGGGCGCCGAGTTCACGCTCTCGCTGGTCGGGAAGCTGGACAAGTAAGTGCTGCCTGCGGTCGCGAACATGGCGGGCGGAACGCACGGCGAGGGGCGCCTGCTGCGCAACGACGGGCTGCAGCGCTGGCTGCTCTCGGGCGGGCAGGAGCTGCAGCTGCGCAAGGTGCTCGAGCCAGCGCTCGCGATCGATGGGCAGCTCGCGCGCGACTGGCTGGCGCGCGCGGAGGCGAACCGCGCGCTGCGAGCCTCGGGCTGCAGCGAGCTGCTCGGCACGGGGCACGATGCGTCCGGCGTATGGCTCGTGAGCCGCTATGCGCAGGGCACCAAGCTGGCGCAGGCGACGCGCGGCGGCGTGAGCACCGCGGTGGCGCTGTACGCGGCGCACGCGATCCTCACGGCACTGGAGGCGGCGCACACGAGCGGCCTCGTGCACCTCGACCTCGACCCGGAGGGCATCCTGGTGCGCGCCGACGGCTCGTTGCTGCTGCCCGAGTTCGGGCTCTGGAGTGCGCTCGCACCCGCGGAGCTCGCCCGGCTCCGCTTCGACGCGCGCCGCCTGGCGTACGTCTCACCGGAGCAAGTCCAGGCGCGGCCGACGGACACGCGCAGCGATCTGTTCGCGCTGGGCTGGCTGCTCTACGAGTGGCTCGCGGGGCAGGCGCCCTTCGTCGGGGAGAACCCGCTCGCGCTGGCGATGGCGATCGATGGAGGGCGGCGTAAGCCGCTGCACGAGCTCGCGCCGCGCGTCGCTCCGGAGCTCGCGGACGTGGTGGAGATGTTGATGCAGACCGACGCCTCGTGTCGCTTCCAGACGCCGAGCGCGACGCGTGCTGCGCTCGAGGCGGTCGCCCCGTTCGACGCCGCCCGCGCTCGGGCGGAGCTTGCGGCTCGGGTGACCGCGCGGGCGTCGCAGGAGCCGAAGACTCGGCTGGGGCTGGGTCTGGCGGCGCTCCTCCGCAGCAGTCCGGAAGCGGCCCCCGCGCCGCCGCCGCTCGCCGCACGCGCCGATGCGCTGCTCGACAACGCGTTCGTCGCGCCGCAGCGCGCGCCGGAGAGCAAGCTGATCGCGCCTCCTCCGTTGTTCCTCTCGGGTCTGAGCGAGCCCACCCCCCCATCCGCGCCCGCGCCCGTGTCCGCGCCTCGCTCGCAGGTGCGCGCCCCGCGAGCGCGCGCGGTGGAGGGCGAGCCGGTGCACGATGGGCGCACGGCGTTCCTGCGCGTCGAGAGCGCATTGCGCACGGTACTGCCGAAGAAGTGGCAGACCTCGGCGCGCACGCGGGCACCGCGCGAGATGCCGGGCAAGTGGCAAGACCCGAGCAGCACCCTGTTCCGCGTGCGGCGCGCGGCTCTGTCAGGGCCGGTGATGCGCGTCGCGAGCTGGCCGCGCGTGTGGTGGCTCGCGCTCTCGCTCGGCCTGGGCGTGCCCTTCATGACGTGTGTCTATCTGCTGTGTCGGCTCTGGTTCTGAGCGAAGGAGTCTGCGAATGATGGTGACAGCGGCGGCGGTGCAGAGCGAGGAGACCACGGCTCCGCGCGTGGTGTACGCGTTCGAGACCCACGGCGACACCGAGGCGCATTGGGCCGTCGTGCACGTGCAGATCGACGGCCCATTCTCTACGCCCTACAAGCTGGAGCTCGAGCTCGCGAGCGAGCAGGGGGACGATC